>WRKE01000308.1 GCA_009778235.1 Pseudomonadota bacterium | reverse complement strand
CATTACATGGTGGCCATGGCCGGCGGCGATTCAATCCGCTGCGCCTCCTATGCCACCTTCGGCACCCAGGCCCTGTCCGAGACGGTGATCGAGGCGCTCCGCGACCGGTCCGCGGCCCTGATGGCCCATCACGGCATGGTTTGTTACGGGGCTGACCTTGATCGAGTTCTGTCCCTGGCCATCGAGGTGGAGACCCTGGCCCGGATTTATCTCCAGGCCCTGGCCGTGGGCGAACCGCCGGTGCTGCCGGCCGGGGAAATGGCCGAGATCCTGCACCGGTTCAAGGACTACCGGCCGTAAGTTTTTGTTCTTTCAGCGCAGGTAGAGCAGGGCGCCTATCTGGTAGATCGCCACGGCCAGAGTAAAGGCGAAAAGGGTGTTGAAGAGTATGGAAAACGCCGCCCATTTCCAGGAACCTGATTCCTTGGCAATGCAGATCACGGTGACGAAACAGGGCGAATAGAACATGATGAACGCCAGCACCGCCAGGGCCACCACCGGGTTCCAGTCGGGATCTTTGCTCAGCCGTTCCTTGAGCGAGGTGGCCTCTTTCGGATCGACTTGACCCAGCGAATAGGCGGTGCCGAGGGTCGAGACGATCACTTCTTTGGCGGCAAAACCGCCGATCAGGGCAATATTGGTCCGCCAGTCAATGCCCGCATATTGGCTGACCTTCTCCATGGCGATGCCGATCCTTCCCCCGAGGGAGTGGCGCAGCCTTTCCTGTGCCTCTTCCGTTTTGATCCTTGCCAGTGCCGCAGTCTGCCCCGCTTCGTCCTCGGCCATGGTCCGCAGGGCCTCCTGCCGCAGGCTTTCGTAATGGGAGGCGCGGGTCTCCGGCAGTTGGGGATAGGTCATCATGGCCCAGACCAGAATGGAAATGCCCAAGATGACCGTGCCCGCCTTTTTCATGTATTGCCAGGTGCGTTCCCAGGTGTGAATGACCAACCCCTTCAGGGTCGGGAAACGGTAGGGCGGCAGTTCCATGACAAAGGGGGTGGAGGCGCCCCTGAGCACGGTCAGGCGCAGGATTTTGGCGATACACAGGGCGATGAACCATGCGGCCAGGGTGGAAAGGAACATGTAGCGGGCCTGATGGGCGGAGAAAAAGGCGCCGATCAGCAGGGTGAGGATCGGCAGTTTGGCCCCGCAGTTCATGAAGGGCACGGTCAGCAGCGTGGCCATCCGCTCCTTGGGGGAGCGCAGGGTGCGGCTGGCCATCACCCCGGGCACGGCACAGCCGCCGGCGATGCCGCCGGAGATGATGAACGGCATCACCGAGGAACCGTGCAGGCCGAAAAAGTGGAAGATGCGGTCCATCATAAAGGCGACCCGGGCCAGGTAGCCCGAGTCTTCGAGCACGGCGATGCCGAAAAACATGAACATGATGATCGGCACGAAGCCGAAGACCCCGCCAACCCCGTCGACCACCCCCGAGATGACCATCGACTTGAACGGCCCGTCGGGCAAGAGCAGGTCGACTCCTTTACTGATCAGGGCAAATAATCTGGCCAGCCATTCAACCGGCACGGAACTGTAACTGAAGGTGAAGGTGTATAAACAGAATAGAACCCCGGCCATGATCAGTGGGCCGAGCAGACGGTGGGTGACTACCTTGTCGATCTTGTCCGAGGTGTACAGCCGGTCGGCGACAAATTTGCGGGTGACCACCCCCTGGTGGGTGATCGATTTGATGTAGCCGTAGCGATGATCGGCGATCACCGCCTCCGGGTACACCCCGAGGGTCTGCTGGAGGTGCTGGCCGATGGTCTCGCCGCGGGCGATCAGTCTTCTACCAACCTCCGGATAGGTCTCCAGGGTCTTGCCGACGATCTGTTCGTCGTTTTCCAGCAGCTTGACCCCGAGCCAGCGTTGGGGATAGACCGCGGTCAGCTCCACACAGGCCGCGAGATCGGGCATCATGTCGTCCAGGGCCTGGTTGAGGTCCGCACCGTAGCTCAGAAACACGGGCTGCGGCTGGAGGTTGGTTGTGGCAACCGTCAGGACCGCGTCGAGCAGTTGGTCAACCCCTTTGCCCGACCGGGCGATGATCGGCACCACCGGCACCCCGAGCCGGACGCTCAACGCTGAGGCATCGATGGTCACCCCCCGCTTTTCCGCCACATCGATCATATTGAGGGCAATCACCAACGGCACGCCCAATTCCAGAAATTGGCAGCTGAGATAGAGGTTGCGCTCCAGGTTGGAGGCGTCGACCACGTCGACCACCACGTCGGGTCGTTGGTTGATGAGAAAATCCCGGGCCACCAGTTCCTCGACCGAGTAGGCGGTGAGCGAGTAGGTCCCCGGCAGATCGACCACCCGAACACCCTTGCCCTGGTGCAGGCAACAGCCTTCCTTTTGTTCGACCGTGATGCCAGGGTAATTGCCCACATGCTGGCGGGCGCCGGTGAGGTGGTTGAACAGGGTGGTTTTGCCGGCGTTGGGGTTGCCGGCCAGGGCGATGGTGAGGACTGGTTCCATAATGGGCGAGGGAAGTGTGGTGTTCGGGGGCCAAGCCAAAAGAAGGTCAGGGCCTGCCCGGGGCAATGATGCGGGGCAGGTCAAAAGCGGTGTTCATGGTTTGTGCATGGGCAAAGGCTTGTTTGTTGTCCGGGATGAGGAGGTGTCGCCGCAGCCGGAACAACCGCAACCGCAGGAGCCGGTTCCGGAATTGCGCCATGAGCGCCACAGCCGCCATCCAGTGAAAAACGCCGCCAAGGTTATGGTGAGAATGACCAGAAAATGTTGCATGGTCTACGCTCCAAGCGTGCCGGGCTCCTGATTGGGGCCAGACCCGGGTATCGTCTATCCCTTTAGAGCATTTTGACATTGATGTTGTTATTTCGACCGCAAGGAAGAGATTTCTCCTCGCTCCGCTCGTCGGAATGACAAAAATTCAGACTGATTGAATCGTATGGATATGTACAATCTTAAAAATAAAATGCTCTAAATTCGTCAAAAACAAAAACAAACGAAACGCTCAGACCGGGGCGACCAGGATGGAGGCGGCGGTTGGCGCGTCCAGGCTGATGGTGCCGCCGTTGACTTTGATCATGCACTGTTCACCGCTTCCCTTGCAGAGCAGTTCCAGCTCAGATCCAGGAAGGACCCCCAGAGTGGCCATGTGGGCGCAGGTTTGCCGGTCGCCGGTGACGGCGCAAACCCGCATGCGGCCGTTGCAGCACGATTCAGGCAAGGGGGTCGCCGTTGGCTGCGCCTGCTTTCCACGCCGGTCGCACCGCTTACACAGCCTTTGGATATCGCTGAGGAGGCGAGAGGAAGCTTCGGGTTGATCCTTGCTCATGGGCGTGCCGAATACCGGTAAAAAAACACTCAGGCCTTTAGGGTCATTTTCGCGGAAAAATTCCGTGAAACCATGCTGATTGAAGAACATCCGTTCAAGATTAGGTACACCAAACAATAAGTGCTGTCAACAGCTTTGCCAAGGCAAAAGGACAAGGATGTTTTTTTCTGGGCCAGGGGCGAAAAGGACGGTCAATCAGCGGGAAAAGGCGGGAAAAATAAAAAATATTTCCCGCCTCCTTGATCTAGAAAAAGGGATTACTGGACCAGTGAGTCGAGGGATCAGGGGGAGATCTCCACCTCGATGTAATCGGCCTCGTTGTTGCGCAGGGTCAGGGTGCCGCCCATGATCCTGAGTGCCACCGGGTCGTTCAAAGGTGCCCGTTGCTTGACCGTGATTTCCATGCCTGGAATCAGGCCCATTTCGCGGATGCGGCGGCCGAGCTCGCCGCCCACCTTGACGGCGACGATGGTGCCGCTTTGATTGATGCCCATTTTACGCAGGTTGATGATCGCCATCTCACTCGGCCTCGTTCTGCTTGGCCCAGCTGTCGCGTAGGGTGACGATCCGGTTGAACACCGGAGCATTCGGGGCGCTTGCCACCGGGTCGAAACAAAAATAACCCTGGCGCTCGAATTGAAAGCGGTCGTCCGGGCCAGCTTCGGCCAGGCCCGGCTCCAGCATGCAATCGCTGAGGATGGAGAGCGAGTCCGGGTTGAGGAAGTCCATGAAGCTTCTGGTTTTATCGGCATCCGGGTATTCAACGGTGAACAGCCGGTCGTAGAGCCGCACCTCGGCCCGCTGGGCATGGGGTGCGGAAACCCAGTGGATGGTGCCCTTGACCTTGCGGCCATCCGGGGCAGATCCCCCCTTGGTGGCCGGATCATAGGTACAGCGCAGCTCCATGATTTGTCCCTGGGCGTCTTTGATCACCTCCTGACAGGTGATCAGATAGGCGTAGCGCAGGCGCACCTCCTTTCTTACACTGAGGCGGAAAAATTTTTTCGGCGCCTGCTCCATGAAATCGGAGCGTTCAATGTAGAGTTCACGGGAAAAGGGCAGGGCGCGGGTGCCCATCTCCGGATTTTGCGGGTGGTTCTGGGCGATGAGCTCTTCGGTGACCTTTTCCGGATAGTTGGTGAGCACGACCTTGAGCGGGTCGAGCACCCCGAAAACTCTGCGGGCGTGCAGGTTGAGATCGTCGCGGACGGCGTTTTCCAGTACGCCCATGTCGATCCAGGATTCGCGGCGGCCAATGCCGACCGTGGCGCAGAAGTCGCGAATGGCGGCCGGAGTATAGCCCCGGCGGCGCAGGCCGGAGATGGTGAGCATCCGGGGATCGTCCCAGCCGGTGACCTGCCCCTCGGTCACCAGTTGCAGCAGCTTGCGTTTGCTGGTCACCGTGTAGTTGATGTTGAGCCGGGCAAACTCGATCTGGCGGGGGTGGTTGGCGGTTTGCAGGGTGTCGAGCACCCAGTCGTAGAGGGCGCGGTTGTTCTCGAATTCAAGGGTGCACAGCGAGTGGGTGATGGTCTCCAGCATGTCGGAGAGGCAGTGGGTGAAGTCATACATCGGGTAGATGCGCCACTTGTCGCCGGTACGGTGGTGGTTCGACTTGAGGATACGGTAGAGCACCGGATCGCGCATGACGATGTTGGGCGAGCCCATGTCGATCTTGGCCCGGAGCACGCAGGCGCCCTCGTCGAATTCACCGTTCTGCATACGGGTGAACAGATCGAGATTCTCTTCGATTGACCGGTTGCGGTACGGGCTCTCTTTGCCCGGTTCGGTCAAGGTGCCGCGGTATTCCCGGATCTGGTCGCCGCTTAAGTGGCAGACATAGGCCTTGCCCATTTTGATCAGCTTGATTGCGTGGTCGAACAACTGGTCGAAATAGTCGGAGGCGTAATAGAGATGCGGGCCCCAGTCAAATCCCAGCCAGCGCACGTCTTGCTTGATCGATTCGACGTAGTCGGTGGATTCTTTGTCGGGATTGGTGTCGTCGAAGCGCAGGTGGCAGACCGAACCATTTTCTGCGGCGATGCCGAAATTGAGGCAGATCGACTTGGCGTGGCCGATGTGGAGGAAGCCGTTGGGTTCGGGCGGAAAGCGGGTGATTGGCGCGTGGTGCTTTCCTGTGGTCAGATCATCGGCCACGATCTGACGGATGAAGTCGAGCGGCTTGGTGAAGGAATCTTTTTCAGTGGTCATGAATCGTATGCTCCGGGACAGCGTTATGCGGCGGCAAACAGGTCGCGGGTCCTCCGCAGCCGGGCAACGACCTTTTCTTTGCCCAAGGTGGTGACGATCTCAAACATCGAAGGTCCGGCCAGTTGCCCGGTGAGCACGGTACGCATGGCATTGATCAGCACCCCTGGCTTCACCGCCAATTCATCGGCCAGTTCCCGGCAGGTCCGCTCGGTCGCCTCGGCGCTGAAATCGGTCAGGGCAGTGTAGCGCTCGGCCAGTTGCGGCAGCCAGAGCGCCAGCTCCGGCTGTTTGAGTACGTTTTTGGCCAGCGGTTTGGGGTCGATGTCGTATTGATCCGAAAAATAGGCACGGCCGGCGGTGACGAAATCCTTGAGGGTGTGGAAGCGGTCGCGGATCAGGGTGAGCGTGGCCAGATACCAGTCGCGGCGACTGGTCTCAAAGGCAGGATCCCAGAGCTGCGCCGCCTCAAGCTCGCTGCGGACCAGTTGGCCCAGCTCAACCGGATCTAAGGAGCGGAGATAGTGCTCGTTGATGGCAATCAGTTTGGGATCGGTGAAGAATTTGGCGTCACCCGGCTTGAAGTTGAACACCGAGTTGGTCCGGCTGATCCGGGCAAGGCTGAAGGCCTCGACCATCTCCTCGCGGGAGAAGAACTCCCGGTCATTGCCCGGGTTCCAGCCCAATAAACACAAAAAATTGCACAGCGCCCAGGGGATGAAGCCCATGTCGCGGTAAAACTGAACCGCCACCACTTCGCCGTGGCTACGTTTGGAGATTTTGCGTTTCTGCAAATCCAGGGTGAGCGGCATGTGGGCGAACACCGGCAGTTTGGCCGAAAGCGCCTCATACAACAAAACCTGGCGGGTGGTGTTGGTCATGTGGTCCTGGCCGCGGATCACGTGGGTGATCCGGTCGCGGATGTCGTCGACCACATTGCACAGCAGGTAGAGCGGCTTGCCGTTGGAGCGGACGATGACAAAATCCTCTATCTCGCTATACGCCCGTTCAATTCGTCCCAGAACCTCATCGTCGTAGAAGAGGTTGCCCGGCCGCCTGGGCACCTTGAAACGAATGGTGGCCGGGATGCCTCGGGTCTCCAGATCGCGGACCTGTTCAGCGCTGAGCAGGCGGCAGGTGCCGTCGTAGCCGACCTCGGATTTTTTCTCGGCCATGGCGGTCTCGCGTTTTTGCTCCAGCTCCTCCTTGGTGCAGAAGCACTTATAGGCGTGGCCTGAGGCAAGCAGCCGTTGGGCAGCGGCAACATGGTCGGCGGCGAAATCGGTCTGGAAATAGGGTCCTTCGCCCCAGTCGATGTTCAGCCACTGCAAGCCGTCGATGATGCCGTCGATCGAGGCCTGGGTGGAGCGCTCCTCGTCGGTGTCCTCGATGCGCAGGATCAGTGTGCCGTTATGTTGCTTGGCGAAAAGCCAGTTGAACAGGGCTGTTCTCGCCCCTCCAATATGCAGATAGCCGGTGGGGCTGGGGGGAAAGCGAACGCGAACTCCTTCCATGGGCCACTCCTTGTTTAATGCCTGAGATGCCGCCGCAGGTTTCGGTGCGACAAATTTTTACTATATAGCGTTTTGCCGTATCATTTCAAGGGGAAGCTGAGTGGCGCCTTGAGAATATGGACCAAGGCGGGTAAAGCGGCGGGCAAACCGCTCTACTTTCCCATTGTGGCTCGATTTGAATGCCGGTATAGTCGAGCCGTTGGCGCTCTAGGTTCTGTTTTAGTTCGGCATTCCGTGGTGCGGCATGCCGGCATTGTATTCCGGCATTTTTCCCTTCCGCCTCCTTTTTTGGGGCGGGTCGATGGCCGGGAGGGACCAATGGCGCAAGAGGGAGGGCGGCGACGGGTGGCCACTATGCTGCGCCTGGAATCAGATGAGTCTGGAACAATGAGTGAATTGCCATGAGTGAAAATCTTGCCCAGTGCGACGAATGTCCGGAGGGACAGGTCAGGGATGCGACCGGCAGGTGTGCCATGCCGGAGGTGACCTTCCCCTCCTTTATCCTTTCCCTGAACACCTCGGCACTCTACCATATGGGAGAACTCCCGCATCCGGAGACGGGCCAGCGGCTGATTGATCGCGAATTGGCCAAGCACACCATCGACACCTTGATTTTGTTAGCCGATAAAACCAAGGGCAACCTCTCCTTTGACGAAAACGAACTGCTGACCCGCGTATTGTATGAATTGAAGATGCGGTTCATCAAGCTGAGTTAAGGACCATTGGTTGGCATGCAACCGGCTCGGGTGACTGTTCGGGCTCCGGCCAAGATCAACCTGTTTCTCCGGATAACCGGCCGCCGTTCCGACGGCTATCACCTGCTTTCCACCTGGATGCACAAGGTGGATCTCTGCGATACCATCGAATTGACCGCCTGCGGAGAGGCTGTTCGCCTTTGGTGTTCAGACGGTCAGATCCCCGCAGACCAGGGCAACCTCGTCCATCGGGCAGCGGACCTTTTTCTGGGGGCGGCCCGCGGGCGGCCAGGTGTGCCTGGCCTGGGCGTTACCATCCGGTTGACCAAGCACATTCCGGTGGCGGCCGGCCTGGGAGGCGGGAGCAGCGATGCCGCCGCGACCCTGAAGGCGATGAATGGGTTATTTGCCGGCGTCCTGACCCAGGATGAACTGGTCGAGTTGGGCCTGCGTCTGGGGGCGGACGTGCCCTTTTTTCTCGCCGACAGCCCTGCGGCCCTTGCCACCGGGATCGGCGAGATTTTGCAGCCAGTGCCCCCCTTGCAGGGGTATACGCTCCTGCTGGTGAATCCCGGATTTTCCGTCTCAACTCGTTGGGCGTACCAGACTTTTGCATTGACAAAAAATGAAGACGCAAGTATGCTGCAAAATTTGCAAGAATGCGTTGTTGAGGGTGCGCATTGGCAAGGAGACCAGGCGACGATCAGCCCGGATATGCCTTTGGTCAATGACCTTGAAACGGTGACCATCGCCCGGTATCCGCTCCTCGAACGGCTCAAGGGCGAACTGCTCCGGTGTGGAGCGCATCGGGCGTTGATGTCGGGCTCCGGACCCACGGTGTTCGGCCTCTTTGCCGACCGCCATAAGGCGGAAGCCTGTTACGCCGCGTGCAAACTCCGGTTTGCCGCGACCTACTTGGTTGCTCCGCTCGCGGAGCAGCAATGAATTCATGGCCCGTTTTGTTCGTCAGGTGATGGGCTGGGGTGTCGTCAAGCGGTAAGACACAAGGTTTTGATCCTTGCATTCGGGGGTTCGAATCCTCCCGCCCCAGCCATTTCTTTCGCAAGCAGTGGGAAAGAAGATTATGCCCAGCAAACAAATGAAGATTTTTACCGGCAACGCCAATCCGGCCATCGCCCAGGAAATCTGCGAATATCTGGGGGCGCCCCTTGGCGCGGCCGAGGTCAAGCAGTTTTCCGACGGCGAGATCGCGGTCGAAATCGGTGAAAATGTTCGTGGTGCCGACGTCTTTATTGTCCAGCCCACCTGTACCCCGGTCAATGATCATTTGATGGAGCTGTTGATCATGATTGATGCCCTGCGTCGCGCCTCTGCCCGCAGGATCACTGCGGTCATGCCCTATTATGGCTATGCGCGCCAGGACCGCAAGGTTCGGCCCCGGGTCCCGATTACCGCCAAGGCGGTTGCGGAGATGCTGATGGTGGTCGGAACCCGCAGGGTGCTGTGCATGGATCTGCATGCCGGCCAGATCCAGGGGTTTTTCAATATCCCTGTCGACCACCTGTACGCGGCCCCCATTATTCTCCAATCTATCCGCGAACGATTCACCGATGTGGTGATGGTGTCACCTGACGCAGGCGGAGTGGAGCGGACCAGGGCCTTTGCCAAGCGGCTCAACGCTGATCTGGCCATTATCGATAAACGCCGCGAGCGGGCCAACGAGTGCGAGGCCATGCGGGTCATCGGCGATGTCGCCGGCAAGACGGCCATCCTCTTGGATGACATGGTGGATACCGCCGGCACCCTGTGCAATGGCGCTGAAATGCTGAAGAAAATGGGGGCGAAAGAGGTCCATGCCTGCTGCTCCCACGGGGTGCTTTCCGGTCCGGCGGTCGAGCGGATCACCAATTCCTGTTTGAAATCCCTGTTGGTGACCAATTCCATCCCGCTCAAAGAAGAGGCCAGGAAGTGCGAAAAAATCACGGTCCTGTCCGTGGGTTCCTTGCTGGGTGAGGCAATCAGCAGGATTCACAATGAGGATTCGGTCAGCTATTTATTTGTTTAACTTCGATTTCTACTAACGAGTAGCTCAAGTCCCGGAGAAAGGGGGAGGTTTATATGTTACAGGTACGTATGGATTCCAAGGTGCGCACGGTTTTTGGCAAGGGTCCGATGCGGCAATTGCGGATGCGTGAGATTACCCCCGCCAATTTGTACAGCGGCGGCAACACCCCGGTTTCCCTGCAATTCGAGACATCGAAGTTGTACAAAGATCTTTTGTTCATCCAAGGCCGGAACGCGGTTGTCAGTCTGCAGGTCGAAGGCGATAGCTCGGGTGAGCGGCACGTGCTGGTTCAGGAAATCCAGAAAGACCCGACCAGCGGCCATTTGCTCCATGTCGATTTTCTTGAGATTGATCTGCAGAAGGCCGCCAGGTTTACCGTGCCGATCGAGTACGTCGGCACCGCCAAGGGCGTCGATTTGGGCGGTGAGTTGCATGTCTATAAAAACACAGTGCAATTGCGCGGTTGCCCGCTTGATATTCCCGATGTCATCAAGGTCGATGTCACCCCGCTCGAACAAGGAGGCGCAGGCTTGACCTACGGCGATCTGCCTCTTCCGGCCAATGTCGAAATGCTGGAAAAATCAAGCGCAATCTGTGTGGCGGTCCAATAACGGACACGGTTGTCTTTTCCCTAAGACAGCGGCCCGCCGCTGTCCGTGTTGCCAACGAGCCGAAGGAATTCGGCTCGTTTTTTTATTTCTTTCTGTGCAGCCATGACGGATCGTCGATTTTTGTTTGCAGGCCTCGGAAACCCAGGGCGCGAATATCAACTAACGCGGCATAATATCGGTTTTTTGTTCATCGACCATATGGCTGGCTGCCACGGCTGGCAGGTCGATTCGCTCAAGATGCAGGGGCTCTGTTGTCAGGGGCGGGCGTGGGGTGCGCAGATTTTTTTTCTGAAACCGCAAACCTACATGAACCGCTCCGGCGAATGCGTTCGTTCCTTCCTCGATTATTTCAAGATTCCTTGCGACCATCTTCTGGTGCTGCACGACGACATCGATCTGGCCGCGGGTCGGGTCAAGCTGGTGGCCCGCGGAGGTGCCGGCGGCCATAACGGTATCCGCTCTATTATCCAGCACCTCGGCACCCAGGACTTCTCCCGCATGAAGATCGGTATCGGCCGTCCCCATGCGGGATCTGAAGAGCTGGCGCCGCCGGTTGACCAATTTGTGCTTTCCCGCCTTACCGGAGACGAGCAGACCCTGTTCGATCAACGGAAATCCTTGGCATGCGAGGCCGGCGAGTTGTTTGTCCGCCAAGGGATACAGGTCTGCATGAACCAGATAAACGGACGGTAAGCGCATCCGGGTGTCTGGCGGCGGACAAAACAATCCTTGCCCCAAGAGAGACAACCTTTGCGGAAAAAGAAAAAATATGATAGTATAGTGTCTTAAGAATGCACCGGCGCTTGGCTCAATTGGTGCAGGTCTTTCTAGCGTTCGGAGGAGCATGTGTTTGCAAAAGGTGACATGGCTGTCTATCCAGCCCACGGTGTCGGGCTGATCGAGACCATAGAAACTCAGACTATTAACGGGGTCGACCAGCGATTTTACGTGATGAAAATCCTGGATAACGATATGACGATCATGATCCCGATCGCCACAAGCTCCAAATTCGGCCTGCGGGCGATCATCCCCCAGGAAGAGGTTGCCAAGGTCATCGATATCCTGAAAGAGCGCGATGTCAAGATCACGGCCCAAACCTGGAATCGCCGGTATCGCGAGTACATGGAAAAAATCAAGACAGGTTCGGTGTTTGAGGTGGCCGTGGTCTTGCGGGATCTTTTCTTGCTGAAGGAAGATAAAGAGCTCTCCTACGGTGAGCGCAAAATGCTGGATACCGCCAAAAATCTGCTGGTCAAGGAATTGTCGCTGGCCAAGCAAACGGAAGAAGCCAAAATAGAACAACAGATCGAGAAGCTCTTTTGCTGATTTTTTTTGTTGTTTGTCGCCCATGACTGGAACCGGGGAAGAGCGATTGCTGCCTGTTGACCGCGGGTCCGCTGCGGTTTTACCGATGGTCTTTGCCATCACTGCCGCCGATGCCGGGCAGCGGCTCGATCATTTTCTTGCCACCAAATATCCCGAACGCACCCGCTCCGCGCTGAACAAATTGATTGTCGCCTCCCTGGTGCTGGTCGACGGCAACCAGGTCAAGGCCGGGCACCGTTTGCGGAAAAGCGAAACGATCACGGTCATCCTGCCTCCTCCAGAGCCTGTCGGGCTCATCCCGGAAAGGGTTGAATTTTCCGTGCTGCACGAGGATGCCCATATTCTGGTCATCAATAAACCGCCCGGGCTGGTCGTGCATCCAGCCGGCGGCCATCAAAGCGGCACTCTGGTGCATGGCCTTTTGCATCGGTGCCGGGAATTACCCTCAGCCGACGCTGGCCGGCCAGGCATTGTCCACCGTCTGGACAAAGATACCTCAGGGGTGATGCTGGTGGCGAAGACCGAGATCGCCCTGCGGGTGCTGATGGCTGACTTCAAGGATCGCAATATCCACAAGACCTACCATGCCCTCCTGCTCCGGTGTCCCCGGGAAAGCGAGGGCAGGGTGAGTTCTCCGATCGGCCGCCATCCGATTGATCGCAAAAAGATGGCGGTCAGGCCTGTGCACGGGAGGCATGCGGCCACCAATTGGCGGGTGCTTGAGAGGTTTGCCAACGGCTGGTGCTGGACGGAAATTGAGATCGAGACCGGCCGGACCCATCAGATCCGGGTCCATATGGCCGCAATCAAGTCGCCGGTCGCGGGAGATACCCTCTACGGTGGGGGAGTGGATCGGCAAGCTGCGGTCAGGCCGCAGCGTCAGATGCTGCATGCCAGCACCCTGCGGTTTAAGCACCCGGTGAGCGGCGATCCATTGAAGTGCACGGCGCCCCTGGCCGATGACATTCATCAGGTGCTGGTGCATCTTCGTGGGGGCGGCCGGTGAAGCCTTTCATCTTAGGCATCACCGGCGGCATTGGTTCGGGGAAGAGCAGTGTGGGACGCTTGCTGGCCAGCTATTGCCTGGCGCCGCTCATCGATGTCGACCAGTGCTGTCGGCAGCTCCTTGAAATCGACCAGCCGGGTTGGCAGGCGCTGCGCGCGGCTTTCGGCCCGACTTTTTTTCACTCCAATGGCGAACTCGACCGGGCCGCTTTGCGCCACCACATTTTCGCGGATGCGGATATCCGCCGCCAGGTCGACGGTCTTCTGCATCCCCTGGCCCGTGAGGTGCTCCAGACCCAGATCAGCCTGCAGCGATCCCGGCTGATTCTGGTTGAGATCCCTCTGCTGTATGAGGCCGGGTGGCAAGGCCAGGTGGACGAGGTGCTGGTGGTTTATGCCCGGCGCGGCGTCCGCTGTTGCCGGATCATGCGGCGGGACGGGGTGGGGCGCCGGGAGGCGACCCGGGCCATTGCCGCCCAGATGAGTCTTGAAGAAAAAGCCGCGCGTGCCGAACAGGTGATCGACAACAGCGGTCAGTGGACGGAGAGCCGCGTGGGGGTCGTGGCCTTGGGTGACGCTCTGTCGCGCCGGATTCCTGACCGATTACCCAAAGAAAATTCTTGACAGTGGAACGGGAAACAAATAAGTAGGTGAAATCTCAGCAGGCTTAAATAAATAGAGTCTGTCGTGTTCTTGTTCTGTTATTTCACGCTGAAAATATATTTGTTTTCTTGAATCACTCCCATGCGCTGCCCGCTACGGGGGCATCAATCGGATATTTGTTTGCACTTTTCTGACCTGCCTACTCATTCGACCAAACCTGGTGCAGGCTAATCGCCTCATCACATTCGCATTGGTATTTGACCACCCCAACAGGGAACAGGAAGGTAAGTCTTGTTTGCCGCTGCTTAATTTAGAACTACAACTTCCATAATGACAAATGATACCCTTCGGCGGTTTATTGTGCTGACCACCTTGGAGGAAAGACTGGTCCATGAATCCCACTGAGCTCAAAAATAAAAAAATAAAAGATCTGGTCAGCCTCGCTGCTGCCCTCAATATCGAGGGATACAGCAACATGACCAAGCAGGAACTGATCTTCGCCATTCTCAAGGAACAGGCGGATGAGGATGGCAAGCTGCGGGGCAGCGGTGTGCTTGAGATCCTCCAGGATGGTTTCGGCTTTTTGCGGGCGCCGGATTACAATTACTTGCCCGGCCCGGACGATATTTATGTCTCGCCCTCGCAGATCCGCCGCCTGAACCTTCGCACCGGCGATACCGTGGAAGGAGAGGTGAGGGCGCCCAAGGATAATGAGCGCTATTTCGCCCTGCTCAAGGTCGACACCATCAATTATGAGTTGCCCGAGGCAGCGAAGAACAAGACCGCCTTCATCAACTTGACCCCTCTGCATCCGGATCAGTTGATCAACCTGGAAACAACGCCGGACAATCTCTCCATGCGGGTGCTGAATATCACCGCCCCGCTCGGCAAGGGACAGCGCGGGCTGATTGTGGCGCCACCCCGCACCGGCAAAACGGTGCTGATGCAGAAGATCGCCAACTCGATCGTCACCAATCACAAGGAGGTCATCCTCATTGTGCTGCTCATCGACGAGCGGCCGGAGGAGGTCACCGACATGAAGCGCAGTGTGGCCGCCGAGGTGGTCAGTTCCACCTTCGACGAGCCGCCGCAGCGCCATATCCAGGTGGCGGAGATGGTCATCCAGAAGGCGCAGCGCCTGGTGGAGCACAAGAAGGATGTGGTTATCCTGCTCGATTCCATCACCCGCCTGGCCAGAGCGTACAATACGGTCACTCCGGCCTCGGGTAAAATTCTTTCCGGTGGTGTCGAGGCCAATGCCCTGCACCGGCCGAAACGGTTTTTCGGGGCTGCCCGTAACGTCGAAGAAGGAGGGAGCCTGACCATCCTGGCCACGGCCCTGATCGATACCGGCAGCCGTATGGACGAGGTCATCTTCGAGGAATTCAAGGGCACGGGTAACATGGAGATCGTGCTTGACCGCAAGATGGCCAACCGGCGGATCTATCCCGCCATCGACATCCAGAAGTCGGGAACCCGCAAGGAAGATCTGCTCCTGCCGCCCGAGGATCTCAACCGTATCTGGATTCTGCGTAAGCTGCTCTCGCCGATGAATCCCGCCGACGCCATGGAGTTTCTCCTCGACAAAATGGGCCAGACCAAGACCAATCAGGAGTTTTTCGCCTCCATGAATCGGTAGAGCTTGTTTTTTCTTTGAAGAAACGCTGAAAAAAGATATAGTCCCACCCTTTGATTATTCTTCATCAAGGTCTTTTTTGTTTAAGGAGTGTTTGCCATGAAATCGGATATCCATCCCACCTACCATAAAATCGCCGCTGTTTGCGCCTGCGGCAACGAGATCGAACTCGGTTCCGTCATGAAAGAGATGCACGTTGAAATCTGTTCCGCCTGCCACCCCTTCTTCACTGGCAAGCAGAAACTGGTCGATACCGCCGGACGGATTGAAAAATTCAAAAAGAAATATGCCAACTTCCAGGGCGGCAAAAAGAAATAAAACGGGCATCGTCTTTTTTCTTCTCCCCTCCTGATCCCGATACTGCCAGTTGACCGCCGCCCTGAGCACCGGGACGGCGGCAGTGCCTGATGCGGCCGGGACTTGAGGGATTTTCTTTTTCCGTACTTAAAAAGTTCTTCCGGACAGGGCGGCAAAACAGCGGTACGCGCTTTGCCCTGTCTAGTTTGTGGACCAAGGTTCCTTTTTTCCCCCAAGGTTCCTGCAGGGCAGGTATGTTTGACAATCTCCGAGACATTGACGAAAAACTGGACGTCCTGGAGCGGCAGCTTTCTGACCCGTCGGTGGTGAGCGATCAGCAGCGGTACCGGGAGATAGTGCGCGAACATGCCCAGGTCGCGAAAGTAGCCGAATTGTATGCGGCCTATACCTCGGTTTTCACCCAGATTGACGAGAGCCGGGAAATGATCCGCACCGAGCAGAACGACCCCGATCTGGTGGCCCTGGCCAAGGCGGAATTGGAAGATCTGGCCCGCCAACAAGAGGAATTGGAGCAGGCGATTCGCATCCGTCTGTTGCCCAAGGACCCGAACGACGAGAAGAATACCTTCCTGGAAATCAGGGCGGGAACCGGCGGCGACGAGGCGGCCCTGTTTGTGGCCGATCTCTTTCGCATGTACAGCCGTTACGCCGAAATGCAGGGGTGGCGGGTCGAAGTGATGAGTTCCAACCCCATCGGCATCGGCGGGTTCAAGGAAATCATCGCCCTGATCAGCGGCCAGCAGGTCTATTCCCGATTGAAATACGAATCAGGGGTGCACCGGGTGCAGCGGGTTCCGGATACCGAAACCCAGGGACGCATCCACACCTCAGCGGTGACCGTCGCCATCCTGCCCGAGGCCGAAGAGGTCGATCTGCACATTGAGCCCCATGAGCTGAAATTCGATGTCTATCGTTCTTCCGGCCCCGGCGGCCAATCGGTCAACACCACCGACTCCGCCGTTCGGGTCACCCACCTGCCCACCGGCCTGGTGGTCACCTGCCAGGACGAAAAATCCCAGCACAAAAACAAGGCCAAGGCGCTGCAGGTTCTGCGGGCCCGCCTGCTCGACCGGATGGAGCAGGAGCGGCATGATCGGATTTCCGAGGAGCGGAAGAGCCAGGTCGGCTCCGGTGACCGGAGCGAGCGGATTCGTACCTACAACTTCCCCCAGGGCAGAGTCACGGATCACCGCATTAACCTGACCATCTATCGCCTGGACCAGGTGATGACCGGTATGCTCGACGATGTCATCATGCCGCTGATCACCCATTATCAGACCGAAGCTCTGAAATCGGTCCACTGATCAGTCGGGCCATGGGGATCGACACCCTCCTGGCCGAGGCCACGGCCCAACTGACCTCTGCCGGCGTCATTGATGCGGCCCTGGACGCCCGGCTGCTCCTGCAGTTTGTTACCGGGTTGAGCCGCAGCCAATTGATCCTACGTGGTGCTCAGCCGGTGGACCAGGCGAGCTTGATCCGCTATCAGGAGTTGATTGGCCGCCGTTGCCAGCGGATTCCCCTGCAGCATCTGACCGGTTGCCAGGAATTCTGGTCGCTTGATTTCGTGGTGTCGCCGGCAACGCTCATTCCCAGGCCCGAGACCGAATTTCTCCTTGAGCGGGCGCTGGCAGGGTGCAGGCAGTTGAAGGTTGCCCATGCCCTTGATCTCTGCACCGGCAGCGGGGTGATCGCGGTGGTCCTGGCCAGGGAATTGGGCTGCACAGTGGTGGCTGCCGATATTTCCGAGGCGGCCCTGCGGGTGGCACGGGAAAACAGTGCCCGGCATCTGATTGCTGATTTGGTTTGGCCGGTCTGCACTGATCTGTTTGCCGCCCTGAATTGGTGCCGCCCCTTTGACCTGATCGTCAGCAATCCGCCCTATGTCGCCGAGGAAGAGATTGACGGCCTGGAACCGGAGGTCAGCAAGGCCGAGCCCCGCCTTGCCCTGTCGGGCGGTCCGGGCGGGATGCACTGCATTACGCGGATAGCAAGGGAGGCTCAGCGCCACCTGCGTCCCGGTGGTTGGATTTTTCTGGAAATCGGCGCTGATCAAGGGGAGGCGGCGGACCGTCTTTTCCGGTCGATTGTGCCGGGATATGGTCAGGTCTGGGTCAGCAACGACCTTGCCGGCCGCCCCCGGGTTCTGCGGGCACGCCATGAACCTTAAACCATTTCTTCTTGCCAATGCAGTAAGTTACGATAGGAAGATGTTGCATTTTAGTGCAAAAAATAAGAATATTTTTTGCGCTAAAAATAGGAAATGATATTAAACCCTGACCGTGCGGCGCAATGCTCAAGCGGATCGTATAGTTTTTCTGGCTGAATACCCCTATGGATCAACTCATTATCGAGGGCGGCACGCCCCTGTACGGCTCGGTGGCCATCAGTGGCGCCAAAAACGCGGCCCTGCCTCTGATCGCCGCGACTCTGCTTGCTCCCGGCTGGCATACCTTGCACAATGTCCCGGATTTGCGCGACACCAGAACCATGCTCAATCTGCTTGAGATCCTGGGGGCGCGCTGGGAGCGGCAAGGGCAGACGGTTCGGATCAACAGCGACCAGCTCACCGGGGTGGAAGCGCCTTATGATCTGGTGAAAACCATGCGCGCCTCGGTGCTGGTGCTGGGACCATTGCTGGCCCGCTCCGGTTTTGCCCGGGTATCGCTGCCGGGCGGCTGCGCCATTGGCGCCCGGCCGATCAATTTTCACCTCAAGGGATTTGAAAAGCTGGGGGTGACCACCCGCCTGGAGCAGGGCTATGTGGAGGCGGCGGTTGAAGGGCGGATGGCGGGCGGGACGGTCTATTTCGACATCCCTTCGGTGACCGGCACCGAAAATGTGCTCATGGCCTCGGCCATGGCCAAAGGGACAACGGTGATCAAGAATGCCGCCAAGGAGCCCGAAGTCGGCAACCTAATCGACATGCTGGTGGGCATGGGTGCTGAGATCGAAGGCCAGGGCACTGATCGGCTGGTGGTCCACGGGGTCGACCGGCTTCATGCCAGCGAATCGGCCATCATCCCTGATCGGATCGAGACCGGCACCTATATGATCGCGGCGGCGGCGGCCGGCGGCAAGATTACCCTGACCGATTGCACTCCGGCCCATCTACCGGCGCTGACCGAGAAGCTGTTGCTCTGCGGGGTGGAGATCGAAACCACCGACGATTCGCTGACCGTCTCCTGCCCGGAGGTCGACGGCCGCAATATCTGCCGCCCGTGCAGCGTTGATATCACCACCTTGCCCTTCCCCGGTTTTCCCACCGATCTCCAGGCGCAGTTCATGGCCCTGATGGTTTTGGGGAACGGCACCTCCATCATCCACGAGACCATTTTTGAAAACCGGTTCATGCATGTGGCCGAACTCAAGCGCATGGGGGCAGACATCACCATCGAGGGCTCGCGGGCCGTGGTCCGGGGCATCGGGCGCGACAAGCTGTGCGGCGCGCCGGTCATGGCCACCGATCTGCGCGCTTCGGCGTCGTTGGTGATTGCCGGACTTGCCGCCAGCGGCGCCACCACGATCTCCAGGATCTATCATCTTGAGCGGGGCTACGAGAACATGGTGGAAAAGATGCAGGGCCTGGGCGCCAAAATAAACAGAATCAAGGCGTAGCCGGCGAGGGCATGGGCAGCCGCACCCGGACGATGCAGGGATAGTCGGCCGCGGCGTCGAGCTCGACCTTGCCGCCGTGGTTTTCCACGATCTGGCGGACAATGGCCAAGCCCAGACCGGTGCCGTCCGTCCGGTTGGAATAAAAGGGGGCAAAAACCTTTTCCCGCAACTCTGGCGGGATACCGGGCCCCTGGTCCCGAATCTCCATCCACAGCTCTCCCTGGCCGTCTCCGGCGCCTTCCCCGGCGGCGATCACCACCTTGCCCTGTTGCTCGGCAACCGCGTGGCAGGCGTTGTCCAGCAAATGGGTCAGGGTAGTCTGGAACTGCTGCCGATCCGCCCAAAAGGCGACATGTCCTTTGATTTCCTTGGTCACCTTGCCGGCCACCATGTCGATCGACAACTGCATCTGGGCGAGGGTTTCATCGATCAGACGGCTGATATCAAACCATTCCGGCTGGATAGCAGCCGGCCTGGCGAACTGGAGAAAATCGGTGATCGCCTTGGCCATGCGGTTGGTTTCCCGGAGAATGATCCCCAATAGGGTCCTGAAGGTCGCTGGGTCCTGGGCGTTGTTCTCGTTTGAATCCATGGCCATGATCTGGGCGGAACCGGAGATCGCGGCCAGGGGATTGCGGAAATCGTGGGCAATCAGGGCGCTCAATTCACCTATGGCCGCCATCTTTTCCGCCTCGCGGACCTGTTGTTCCATCCGTTCGATCTGGCTGATGTCCTGCAGGGTGACCACCTTCCAT
>WRKE01000307.1 GCA_009778235.1 Pseudomonadota bacterium | reverse complement strand
TCCAGCCAGACCATAACTGAGCTGCAAGCCGAAATGCCGGAGATCGATCCCTTGGCCCTCATGCGGCTTGCCGCCCTCTTCGCCCGAACTAGAAATCCCCGCTACAGCCGCGAAATTTTTCGCTATCTGCGCTCAATTCAGGAAATGCGGCACCGCAACAACAGCCGCCGCGCCGAAGAGGAATAAGCCTGGGTGGACTGTATCGCGCTGGATCGCCTAAGCGGCTGTGAAAGCTCAAGGCGCCCGAGGTCGATGGGTGAATGCGTACGGTGGAGCTGGCGAAGGCGAGGAGAATGACAGCGCCATAGCAGACGCCGACCGTACCGCCGAACTTGGCGGTTCGAGTGTAAAAATCGTGACCTACCCCCTCAATTTCCCTCATGAAGCTCGTTGTCGCCAGAGATGGCCGCAGAAATTTGTCCAAGCCGTCAGGGGGAAATGTGCCGTCAACGAGATTGCTGACGGCATAACCGGAGCTATTCTTCTTTTTTCATTTTGCGGGCAAAGGTGGCTGCTTCGATGCCGGCGGTACAGCCTTCGCCCACCGCCTTGGCCATCTGATAGGGAGGGCCGACAATATCGCCCGCGGCGAAAATTCCCGGAATATTGGTGGCCTGTTGCTGGTTGACCGCGATATGCTTGAATGATTCCGTATCCAACTGAACCCCGACCTGGGTCGCCAGTTCAAGGGCGCCTTTGGAACCCAGTTCAATGAAAACGCCCTCGGTGGCCAAGGTCTGGCCGTCTGCCAGCACCAGCGAATCGACGATTTTATCGCCATTGATTCGCTTGATCGAACTGTGGATGCGTTCCACCTTGCTTTTCGAGAGCCGGTCAAGCAGTTCCGCTGAAACATTGAGCTGTTCCGTGACCAGGTAGACCTTGGACGCATAGTCGAGCATCGTCAGGGCGCCGTCCACGGCGGCACTGCGGTCGCCGGTGACCGTGACCACCGCGCCCCGGTAGAAGTTGGCGTCGCAATCCACGCAATAGGAAACGCCCCGGCCCGACAACTCCTTCTCACCGGGAACATTGAGTTTCTGCTTTGAGACCCCCATGGAAAAAATAAGGGTACGGCTGGCAATGGTTGTGCCGCTTTCCAGTTTAACCCGAAAGAGATCGTCCGCCTCAAGACCCAACACATCCTCGGCTTTGATTTCGCATCCGAATTGCTGCGCCTGCGCAACCCCGAGCCGCAGGAGATCGGCCCCCAAGGTGACGCCGGGGACAAAGGCATAATTCTCTATATGAGCCGTGTATAGGGCTGAATTTTCGATGCGTCCCAGCATGAGGACCCGGGTTTTTCGTCTGGAGGCGTGGATGGCGGCCTGAATTCCGGCGGGACCTGTGCCGATGATGACAACATCGTAGGGATGAACGGACATGTGCAGCTCCTTGGACGAGAAGAAATGAAAACAAAAAAAATCGGGCGAGCCGTGATGGCGGTCGACGCATGGAGTGTACTCGATTATTTGTACCTCATCTCCAGATCAAGGTCGACAGATTTGTTGATTTCGTATAGCATACGAGGTTATTGTAAACCGTCTCGAAGGTCGGTGCAGCCTTGAGTATCGAAGGCGGATCAACAGCAGTGCAATGTTTTCTTGTGCCCCGCTTGCAGAATGTGCCGCTTACGCCAGGGTATAGGTTGCACAGCGGGTTGCGTTTTTTTAAGCGTCTTTTGGGGAAGCGAAGTTGCGGCAATGGGCTTAAGACGGGGCGGCCCCCGGCTTGGCCTGGCTTCTGGCAAGATGAATATCAACAGCAGGAAATGTCGTGGAGTTATCTATTTTTGAAATTATGAAACACGCCGGACTGACGGGCAAATTGGTTATGCTCATTTTGCTCGTTTTTTCGGTATGTTCATGGTCCATTGTCATCATGAAGTTTCTCGCCTTCAGAAAGGCCGGCAATGCTTCTCTGGATTTTCTCGATGCCTTTTGGGAGAGCAAAACCTTGCATGAGGCCTATGAGGCGGCTCGCGAATACCCCTCAAGCCCTGAAGCCGCGGTCTTTGTCGCTGGCTATAATGAATTAAAAAAAATCAGCGGTGCGCGCAGCAGCGGCCAAGTGCCACTAACCTTGGAGATGCAGTTGGCCACCATGGATAATCTCAAGCGGGCGGTCCGCAAGGCACAGTTTCTCGAATCCGACCGCCTGTCCAGTTCGATTTCGGTCCTGGCCACCACCGGCAGCGCCACCCCGTTCATTGGGCTGTTCGGCACGGTTTGGGGCATCATGGCCTCTTTTCAGAGTATCGGCGAGCGGGGATCGGCCTCGCTGGCCGTTGTCGCCCCCGGCATCTCAGAGGCGCTGGTCGCCACTGCCGCTGGCCTTGCCGTTGCCATTCCAGCGGTTATCTTCTTCAACTATTTTTCCAACAAGGTCACCGGGTTTGACTCCAAGGTCGAGAGTTTCAGCACCGATTTCATCAACCTGATTGAACGAGATATCCTCACGAGAACGTGATCGTATGGGACCAATAGGAAGCAACAGGGGAAAACAGAGATTGGTGGCCGATATCAACGTGACGCCCTTGGTGGATGTCATGCTGGTGTTGCTCATTATTTTTATGGTTACGGCGCCCATGATGACCCAGGGTTTGGAGGTCGATCTTCCCGAGGCGACCACCAAGGCGCTTCGTCAGCAGGAAGAGCCCTTGGTGGTGACCATCAAGAAAGAAGGCGACGTCTACCTCAAAAAGGAAAAAATGACCCCGGCGGCCTTGCAGCAGCAGCTACGGATCATGTCCCCTGAAGCGAAAAAAGAGGGGATTTATCTCCGTGCCGACAAGAACGTCCCTTACGGCGTGGTCACTTCGACCATGGCCGATATTCACGCTGCGGGTTTCGATAAACTGGGAATGATCACTATCCCGGCTGAACGGGACAAGTAAGAGCGATTGGCTGGACTCCGTGCAGTATACCGAGACGGAATTTTATCTCCTCCAGCAGGAGGCTGAGCAACGCTGGTGGCTGGCATTGGTGCTGGCCCTCTGTGTCCATGGCGCCGTGGCTGTGAGCCTGGCGCTCATGCCTTCGCTGTTTGAAAGTAAACCGATTGTTGAAGAAGTAGTCTCGGTCAGCTTGGTGAGCATGCCCGACACCGGGGGCGCTCCAGCCCCGCCGACCGCCGCCGGTTCTCCTCCCAAGCCGCCCGTCGAACGAGCCGAGCCGCCTCCGCCCCCACCACCTCCGCCCCCAAAACCGGCGGAACCGTCTGAACCCGTGGCAACGCCTCCGCCTTCGCCGAAGGAAAGGGTCGCGGTTCAGCCGGAGGTGACAACACCCGAACCCGCTGAGCTGAAAAACCCGATTTCCCTGGCGCCTGATAAGCGCAAAATCAAGAAAAATCAGGACACCAGGCTGGAAGAGGAGAAGGTCAAGGAACGCGAACAGGAGCAGCGCAAGCTGGAAGAGCGGGAGCTTCAGAAAAAAATCGAGGAACGCAAGCAGGAGGCTGAGCGCAAGGAATTGCTGCGCCGCGAGGAAGAGCGGCAAAAGGCCCAGGTTCAGGCGCGGCTTGAACAGATCAAGGCCGAAAAAGAGGCCCGGGCCGCCGCCGCCGAGGCGCGCGAGCTGGCAGCCCAGGCGAATGCCGCCGCTGCCGCCGCCGCGGCGGTACGCGCCGATGCCAACCGCAGATCGCAGGCCATGCAGAGTGCGGTGAGCGGGGGTGGTTCTTCCAGCCGGCAGCAGGCCCAGTCGATTGTCGTGCAACTCTATTGGAGCTCTGTGGCGCAGAAGGTCAGGGAATCTTGGGCGTTGCCGGAGAGCCGCAAATGGGATGCGAATCTGATTGCCATGGTGGTGGTTACCATCAAAAAGAACGGCGAGGTCACCCGTATCCAGTTCGACCAGCGCTCCCAGGATCCGCTCTTTGATCAATTGGTGGAAAAGACCATCAGAAGCGCCTCGCCAATGCCAGCCTTTCCGGCATCAATGCAACAGGAAACAACAGAAGTCGGGTTTAAATTCAGGCCCGGTGAACTTGGCAATATGTGAGAGATCGTGTATATCTGGTTAGCCTTGCCCGATTTTTTCCATCCTTTTTTACGGTGAACGGTTATGTTGTGTAAACGGCATGTTGCGATGACCCTGACCCTGGCCGCATGTTTTTTTCTCTGCTTGCTGAAGGGGGAAGGCAAGGCTGAACCCGCCTACTTCGATATCACCTCCGCTGAAATGCGAAAGATCATGGTGGCGGTTCCTGGCTTTGCCGGCGATGGCCAGGCCGCGACCGTGACCCAGCTCCTGAGCAAAGGGTTGGCCCTGCACACCTTTGTCAGCGTCATTGATCCGAGCCGCTACGGTGGCCGCAGTGATGCGGATTGGAAAGGCCTGGGGGCCGATTTTGTGGTCATGGGCAAGGTAGGTGCCGATCCAGCCGGTATGGTCATTGAGGGACAGATCCTCGACGTGGCCAGCGGCCGGATGCTGGTCAGCCGCCGCTATAAGGGCGGTGCCGATCTGCTCGAAGACATGACCCTGCGGCTGTGCGACGGCCTGATCGAGGATTTCACCGGCGAAAAGGGTGTCGCCCGCACCCGCATGGCCTATATTTCCGATGCCACTGGCAGGAAAGAGGTGTATGTCAGCGATATTCTGGGCCGCCATCCCCGGCAGGTGACCAGTCATCGCGCCCTGTGCGTTTCCCCCCGTTTTACCCCGGACGGCAATTATCTGAGCTATTCGACCTACCACCGTGGCAATCAGGATCTCTACATCACCGACCTGAGGCAGAACAGTCAGACAACCTCGCTTTCCCGCCGCACCGGCTTGAACCTTGCCCCGGCCTTCACCCCCGATGGCCAGCGCATGGTGGTGACCTTGAGTCAGAACGGCAATCCCGATCTGTACCTCATGAGCCGGCAGGGAGAAATTCTCAAGCAATTGACCTCAGGGGCCGGGATCAACGTTTCCGCCTCCTTTGCCCCCGATGGCCAGACCATGGCCTTTGTGTCCGACCGGAGCGGCAAGCCCAATGTCTACGTCATGGATGTGGGCGGCGGCCAGGCTAAACGTCTGACCTTCCAGTTCAGCGAGAGCAGCGAGCCCGCGTGGTCACCCAAAGGCGATGAAATTGCCTTTACCGGTTTGCAGGGGGGAAGCTACCAGTTGTTCTTGATGGATCGGAACGGCGGCAATGTCCGACAACTGAGCAGTGGTGGGGGCAGCTACGAATCGCCGACCTGGGCTCCGGACGGACGGCTGATCGCGGTCACCCGCAAGAGCGGTAGCCGGTCGGAGATCTGCGTGGTGAGCAAAAACGGTAAGGATATCCGGGTGCTTTTCACCATCCGCGGTAACCAGTCCTATCCGCAATGGTCTGGCCGACTGCCCTGATAAAGGTGGTGCTGGCTGAGATGGGGTGATCTGGAATTGTGGTATAATGGTAAGTATGTCGGTTGTTATTAGAAATTAAGGGAGCTTGACTGCAATGAAAACCTTGAGACATATCGCGGCTGCCGGCTGTTCACTGTTTTTGTTGACCCAATGCGCAACTCAGGATGAGGTCCAGAGCTTGCAACGTCAGCTTCGCGCGGTGAATCAACGGGTCGAGGATGTGCGGACCAACACGGTCGGTCAGATGCAGAAACGACAGGCCAGTTCGGTCAACAAACTCGATCAGGTCGAGGACGAAACCCAGCGCATCCGCTCAAGCATCGAGGAAAACGCCAGCCAAAATGCCCAATTTCGCGATCAGGTCAACCAGAGCATCGCCAGGATGCAGACCTCGGTGGATAACACCAAGTCCAGCCAGGATGCTAAGATCGGTGAGTTAAATCAGAAGATCTCGGTGCTCGAGGAAAAACTGGCCATGGTCAGCGAAAATTTCAGCAAGGCCCAGCAGGAGCGGATCACCGAAGCTGAAAAAAAGGCGCAGGCCGCGGCGCAAAAGGCGGAGGCCGCCAAGCAGAAGGCCGCGCAGGCCAGCGCTGCCACTCAGCCTGCTTCTCCCGCCGTATCCCAGACTTCCGGAACCACGGGAGTGGTCAAGATAAATCCGGACGGCAAGAAGACCAAGGTTGCTAGCGCACCGTCGGCCGCACCGGAAGCGGCCAAGGAACAGACCGCCGCCCCGGGCAAGCAAGCCGCTGCCGCTGCGCCGGCGCCCGAAAAAGCCGCGGCTGAAAAAGCAGCGTCCTCTTCCACTGATCCCTTTGCCATTGGCATGAACCAGTTTAAGGACAAAAAATACAAAGAGGCCTACAAGTCGTTTGAGCAGTCTCTTTCCGCCAAGCCCAACGGCAGCCAGGCGGCCAAGTCGCTCTATTACATGGGTGAGAGTCTGTACAATCAGGGCGAATACGATCTTGCCATCCTCGATTATCAAAAGGTGATTTCCAACCACGGCAAAGACCCCCTGGCGCCTGGCGCTCTGTTGAAGCAGGGGATGTCCTTTGAGAAACTGACCGATCACGAGACCGCCAAAATCATCTACAAAAAGCTGATCAACGACTACGGCGGCAGCTCCGAGGCCTCCCAGGCCAAGGAACGGCTCGGCAAACTGTAAGCGTAACGCTTGTCGGCGGTTAGAATACAGAAAAAACGGCTCGATGCCCTGCTAGTGACGCAGGGACTGGCCGCCGATCTCGAGGCGGCCCGGCGATTGATAGGTGCCGGTCTGGTGTTGGTCGACACCAGGATCTGCGACAAGGTCGGCCAACTCGTGGCCTTAGACAGCCTGATTGCCCTCAAAACCGCCAGGCGGCGATTTGTCAGCAGGGGAGGGGAAAAGCTCGATGGCGGCTTAGAGGCCGTTGGTCTTGATCCTCGCGGTTGGGTGTGCGCCGATATCGGCTGTTCCACCGGCGGTTTCACCGACTGCCTGCTGCAGCGCGGGGCGCGCAAGGTGTACAGTGTTGACGTCGGCTACGGTCTGCTTGATTGGAAACTGCGGCAGGACGACCGGGTTCAGGTGCTTGAGCGGACCAATGCCCGCCATTTGACCAGCAAGCAGATTGCCGATCCCCTTGATTTGGCCGTGATCGACGCCTCGTTCATTTCCCTTGAACCGCTTCTTGCCCCCCTGTTGCCGCTCTTTGGTGATCAGGCGCGCATTTTTGCCCTGGTCAAACCGCAATTTCAATTGCCACGCGCGGCCGTGGGGCCCGGCGGCATTGTCAGCGATCCGGCCTTGCATCAACAGGCGCTCGGTATGGTGCAGCAGTTCGGCGAAGCGCTCGGTCTGCACTGCGCGGCCATGGTCGCCTCTCCCATCCAGGGGGCAAAGGGAAATCAGGAATTTTTTATGTTATTGACCGGTCTTGCCGGTCCTGGGCACGGCTCAAGCAAAATAGAGGAACAAGGAGAAAGATGATGCTTCGATCGCTGGGAAAAATTTTTGCATTCGGGATGTTGGCCACAGTGTTCACTCTGAGCGCCGCTGTTGCCGCCGAGTACGTGAGCGTGGTCAAGGACGGGGTCAACCTGCGCTCCGCTCCGGGCACCAATGCCGAGATTCTGTTTCAACTGCCACTCAACTATCCCCTTGAGGTAATCGGCAAGGAGGGGCAGTGGTACAAGGTGAGCGACTACGAAGGTGACAAAGGCTATATCCAGGAGTCGCTGGTCGCTAAAACCCCCTATGTCATCGTCAAGGCCAAGGAGTGCAAGATCTACGCTGGGCCGGGAGCCAAAGAAAAGGTGGTCGGCAACGGCGTCAAGGAGGTCATCTTGCAGAAGGTGGAACAAAAGGGGGACTGGATCAAGGTCACCCATCCCAGCTTGACCGGCTGGGTCAGCAAGAGTTCCGTCTGGCCATGAGCGTCGCCTTCTGACGCGCCAGCACCGCTCGGATTGCTCCGGCAAAATCAACCGGCAGCCGCACCTCCTGTCCCGCCTTGTTCCGGAACAGCAGGTGGTGCTGCCGGAGCCCGAACAGAAAAAGGTCGCGGGTTATTTCCACATCTTTGCGGCAATAGGCCGCCAGCTTGTCCATTTCTCCCTGTTTGAACCAGCGTAAGGCCGCCAGGCCGTCACCATCCTTGCGGATGCCCAGTGTGGTTTCCGCCACCCGGTCCAGGCTGAGCCGATAGCCCAATTGCCCGGTGATCGCCTCCAGCAGGTCAAACGACGGCAGCAGGCCGAGATCGCGGCGGGTGTAGGCCGACAGCACCTTGTTGTCGAAGCGCTTGTTGTTAAAACCCACCACCAGATCGAGCTTGTGCAGCCGCTCGATCAACTCCCCGATACGATCTTCGGTGAAGACGGTGAACAGTTGCGTGGCCCCCTCAAAGAGCACGGCCACACTGATGCGCATCAGCTCAGCCCGGTGCCAACCGCCCACTTCCTGGGCTGATTTTTGTGTTTCAACGTCAAAAACACCGTAGTTTTCCGGCAGGCGAAACAAGGGCTCGACTGACTCGGGCGCAGCAACGATACGGTTTATCGGGGTTGCGGATACGGGTGTTGGGCGTGATTGATTAAGAGTCAGGCGCTCCATGAGAAAAAGGCAGGCCCGTTTATCGATGGGGCGATTGCCGGAACCGCATTTGGGTGAATGGACGCAGGAAGGGCAGCCGAAATCGCACGGACAATCGGCCACGGCCCGGTGGGTCTGGGCAAGCAACGAGGCCATGTGGCCAAAGGCCCTGGCGGTCAGGCCCATGCCGCCGGCATAGCCGTCGTAGACAAAGACCGCCGGCCCCTCGACCTGATGATGCCAGGGGTGCGAAATGCCCCCGAGGTCGTTGCGATCGCACAGTACAAAAAGCGGCATCATGCCGATGAGGGCGTGCTCCAGGGCGTGGATGCCGCCCATGAAATGGAGGCGCTCTCTCTCCATTTCTTGCTGGATCCGGGCAGGAATCGCGATCCAGAACCCTTCGGTCTCATAGCACTGCGGCGGCAGTTCCAGGGGAATACGGGCGAAAACCCGCAGGCTGCCCAGGGCGACTTTGTGATAGCCAGTGATCCGCTCGGTTACGCGCAGACAGCCGCGATGAATGCGGGTTGCGCCCAGTTGCAGGCTCTCGCGCACCGCCACGATCTCGGTGTTTTTCTCGGCCAGGGCCCTGGTGAAATAAGGGGGCGTGACCGGGGTGGCCAGAACCTCCCTGCCTTCCAGGTCCAGGCTGTCGATGTGGTAGGTCCGGGCCATGTGCAGATAGATGGCGCCGGGGTGGCATTCGCGCAGGGCACGCATGCCGTCGATCTCGCCCAGCGGCAGTCGCAGGGGTTGTTCCCTGATGGTCAGCGTCACCCCACCGCCGCGCAGGTTGACCTGGCGCTGGGGATAAGTCCGCGGCGAAAACCAGGTGGTACCATCCGCCGATTGGAGCAGTTGGCTTGGACCGGTCAACCGATCGACCAAGCCGATGATCGGTTCGGATTGCAGCAGGGGCTCGGTGGCGGTGAGCGGTAGCTCGGCGGCGGCACAAACCATCTGGGGCCCGGCGATGTGGGGATTGTCTGGATTCATGGTCACCGGCTCCACCGGACGGGCGAAAAAATCATCGGGGCAGCGCATGAAATGCTGATCCAGGGCGTCTTCGTGACCGATGAGCACCACCAATGATTCCCGGCCGCCCCGGCCCACCCGTCCGGCACGCTGCCAGGTGGCCATCATCGAGCCGGGATAGCCGACCAGGATGCATATGTCCAGGTTGCCGATATCGATCCCCAATTCCAGGGCCGAGGTGGAAATGACCCCCAACAGGCTGCCGTCGGCCAGTTTTTCCTCGATGCCCCGCCGCTCCTCCGGCAGAAATCCGGAGCGGTAGGAGGCGATCAACTCCTTGTGTTCCTTGAGTCGCCGTCCGGTCCACATGGTGATCAGCTCGGTCATCTTGCGCGACTGGCAATAGACGATGGTGCGCAGTCCCCGGCTGATCGCGGCGTCCAGCAATTGGGTGGCGCTGGTGGCCGCCGAATCGAGCGGATTGAGCAGCAGGACATGGCGGGCGGCATGACCTGCCCCGGAGCGAGTGACTTCGACTACCTTCGCATCGAGCAGCAGCCGGGCGTGTTCGCCGGGGTTGCCGATGGTGGCCGAGGCCAGGATGAAAACCGGATCAGCGCCGTACAGGCGGCAGATTCGCCGCAGTCGCCGCAGCACCCAGGCCACATGCGAGCCGAAAATGCCCCGGTAGGTGTGGACCTCATCAATGACCACATGGCGCAGATTGCTGAAGAAATGGCCCCAGCGATCGTGGTAGGGCAGCATCGCCAGGTGGAGCATGTCCGGGTTGGTGATCAGCACCGGCGGTGTTCTCTCCCTAATCTTTTTGCGCTGGTAACCAGTGGTGTCGCCGTCATAGATGGCGGCGAGTCCACGGTCGCCGGTGGCCTCCGGCAACATCCGCCAAAGGGTGTTGGCGGTTTTGAGCTGATCTTGGGCCAGGGCCTTGAGGGGGAAAAGATACAAGGCCTTGGCGGTTGGATCCTGGAGCAGGGTATGGAGCACCGGCAGGGTATAGACCAGGCTTTTGCCCGAGGCCGTGGGGGTGGCCACCACCGTGTTGCGGCCAGCCAGGACCTGGGCGACAGCTTGCTGTTGATGGGTGTAGAGACCCGGCAGGCCGAGGTCGGACAGCAACCGGCCAAGGAGATCGTCCAGTTGCGTGAGCGGCACCGTGACCGGGGGAGTGGCCGCCACCAACCGATGGGCCACGACCTGCGGGCCAAATTTGGACGATGCCTTCAAGGCGGCGATATATTCCCCGATCGTGCCTTTTTCTTGGTCCGATGCGGACTTGTTGGTTGCCATTTGCTTCATGAACTAAAAAAATCTTGCCTATCAGCCATGGAGAATGTATTGACCTCGTGGCGATTATTTTACGGATTTTTTTTGTTTTTTATGGCTATGAACGAAAGCCAGCCATTGTGATTGGCGCCGGTTGGGTAGAGCAATTGCGAGGAGCGTTGCTCCGTAGCAATCCGGCAAAGTGGGCTTGGATTGCTTCGTTTCGTTCGCAAGGAAGGGTCGAGAGGGCGAGCCGCGCCCACAATCTGTACAGATCGTCCTCATCTCATCAAGAAAATGCTGAGTTTTGTATAGAAGCACTTTGTTTGTTGTACGTTGCGCTTTTTCCTTCCTGAAATATCTCCATGCGCTGCATCGGCGCACATGTTGCCGATGCCGTTTTTGGCGACCGGTTAAGCCGCGGAGCGCCGACCGTTACAATCCTGCAGGAACATTGCCTCATGAAAACGATTGCCACCCTCGGACCGGAACATTCCCAGTCATGGCAGGCCGCCATCCAGTATGATCGCGAGGCGGAAATCCGTCTTTACCCGCATGTCAAGGCGCTGCTTGACGCCTTTGCCGCCCGCGAGGTCGAGTACGCCGTGCTGCCGGTGTATAATACCCGAGAAGGGGAAAAGAGACAGTATTTCCGTTTTTTCGATCAGATCAAATCCGGATACTGGGTCGATAACATCATCCTGCATTCCACCCTGTCCTTGGGTGTGTTTGACGAGGAGACGACCGTTGCCGACCTGCGCCTGCTGGTCGGCACGCGCGAGGCATTCAACCAGTGCGAGGAGTTCATCGAAAATCGGCTGTCTGGCGTCACCGAGTTGAGTGTCCAGGATATCGAACAGGCCGTTGCCACCATTCGACGGGAAGGGGCCACCAAGGACAAGGCGGTGATCGACAGCGCCGAGACGCTCAACGCCCTCGGCCTGCGGATCGTCGAGCGTGAGGTCGCCCCGCACAACCGTACCCGTTTTGCGGTACTCGGCCATGATCTTGCCTCCATGACCGGCTACGACGCCACCACCTTGATCACCGAACCGCTGGACGACCGGGTGGGCATCCTGGTCGACATCCTCAGCGAGTTTTCCCGGCGCGGCATCAATATCACCGACATGCGCACGGAAAACGACATCAAAACCCAGAAACTCCGCATCTATCTCGAGACCGAAGGGCACATCCAAACCGACACCCTGGCCAGCGCCCTGGCCCACATCGAGTCACGGGTCATCCAACAGCAGGGCATGATTCGGGTTCTGGGCAGTTTTCCCAGGGTTGACATGCGGACTAAGTATATAAGATCGTTTGGCTTCATCGGTTCAGGCGCCATGAGCAGATGGTTTGCTGATCGGCTGGAGAGCGAGGGCTACGAGGTTATGCTCACCGGCCGCACTAGCCTGTTGCGGCCGGAAGAGATGATCCGGCAGGTCGATGTGGTGGTGATCTGCGTGCCGATTTCCGTCACTTCAGCCACTGTGCGCCAATACGGTCCGCTGATCAAACCCGGCAAGGCCCTGATCCTGCTTGCCGGCGAGTCAGAGGAGACCATCCAGGCTGCCCTGGCATCGACAAACCAAGAGGTCGAGATCATGCTGGTGCACAATCTCTGGGGGCCGCAGGCCGCCACCATGAAGGACAAGAACGCCATTGTGGTGCGCACGCCGCGCAGCGGTCTGTTCTGCAGCGAATTCGAGGCCTTTCTCTACAAGCACGGGGCAGACATCTACCACGATTCCCCCACCAAGCACGATCTGCTGATGGGCATCGGACAAAAACTGCCCACCCTGATCTCGGTGGCCCTGGCCATGACCCTGCACGACAACAGCATCACCAGCGAAGACATTGCCAGCCACTGCACCCTGACCTCGCTCTATCCCATATTGGCCATGTCCCGGGTGCATTCCCAGAATCCGCGCACCTACGCTGAGATCATGTCGACCACCGGCGATAGCAGCAAGATCGTTGTTGATTTCGCCAAAAACCTGCAACGGGTGATCGACATGGCCGATGCCGCTTCGATCACTGGCCTCTGCACCCTGATCGACACCAATGCCGGGCGTTTAAGCGAGTCTTTTCTCAAGGCCCGGATGCAGCAGGCCAAGGCGGTCGATGAAGTGCTCGGGCGGATGATATGAAGCTATCGGTTGACCCGGTCCGGCCCGATGGTTACCCTTGTGCCATGATTGAGCTTAGGAGAAAACTCGCGCCGCTGCCGCTTGTCCGGCCCGGCAACCTCCGACCCATCTGAGAATCTGCTGTTAAGCGGCGCTCTGCCATGCCCTCTGCCTTTGGCGGCGGGTCCCATTCAACCACACTAAAGGAATTAAAAAGTCCATGCTGTCCACCCTGTTGCGATATATCGAAGAGAAGCACTACTGCCCGCATTGCAGCGGTGACCTGACCCTGTGCCATGCCCCGCCCGTGCACGTGGGAGACGGCCTGGGTTGGGGTTCGGAATATCTTTTTATCTGCCTCAATGACTCATGCCCGCTCTTTATCAAGGGTTGGGAGTTCATTGCCAACCAATACGGCCATGTCGGCTCCTACCGGTTCATGGAGCTCCCCAATTCCAAGGAACACTTCAGTATGATGGTGATTTCCCGGGAGGCCTTTACCGGCAGCATTGTCGATGTCGAGGAGGTCAAGCGCCAGAACGAACGCTATCAGGGACAGCAGTTGGCCCTGGCCGCCTTTGATACCTGTCTGGAGAAGAAGGAGCTTGACCCGGTGCTGACGATCTTGCTGGATGAATCGGTCCAGGTGGACGACCGCAAGCGGGCGATCGGCCTGCTGGTCCCTCTCAACGACATAGCCTGCGTCGAACCCTTGCGCAACCATGCCTTCAGGGACCCGCATCTGGAGCAGGAGGTCAATCTGGCCATCGGCAAGATCCTGGCGGCTCACTTCCTCAAGGAGTGCCCGCACTGCGCCGAACTGATCAAGGCCAGGGCCACGGTCTGCAAGCATTGCCAGCGGGAACTGGCGGCCTGACTTTCTGCTTGCGAAAAAGAGGGGGTGCGGGTATAAAAGCGCACGTTTGCGTGGTGAGCGTAGCTCAGTAGGTGGCAGCACCGGGTTGTGGCCTCGGAGGTCGTGGGTTCAAGTCCCATCGCTCACCCCATTCGTTGATCCAGAGCAGTCCATTAAAGTTCATAAGCCCGCTTTCTTACGAGGAAAGCGGGCTTTTTGTTGCCCAGAGAGCGCCGCTTTTGCAACAATTGGAGGTACAGCAGCGCATCAGCAACCGCAAGGAAAAACCAAGGCGGTCATTTTTGGGCGTGAGGCTATTTCTGCGTGACGGCAGGAGAAATGACGAAAGAGATGATAGCAGAGTACCTTTCGCATCACTTTGAGCCACGTCCTCCCGATGGATTCGATGTTGCATAAACCGGCCGCGCATCCTGCCGGTATAGCTGGACTTTCAGTCCGCGACCTCAAACCCACCGACTTCAAGTCGGTGGTTGTTTATTCAGCCGGTCGCACTTCCGTGACGTATGTAGGGATATTCCATGTGCCTCCCGCATGGATGAGACTGCACGAACCCGTCGCCCATTGCCGGCTGAGACGAAATTCGGTTCCGTCCCAAACCCAGCTCGAACCTCCCCAGCAATCGCCTATTCCTCTTCCTTTGGCTGAACTGCTGAGGACTCCTTTCTCATATTCGGGCCAGATCTCCTCCATCAGGAACTGTGGGGCTTTTTTGAGTTCGCTGTCGATGATCCAAAAGGCATTGGTTCCCTGATATGCGTACATCTCGCAGCCTGTGGAAATCAGCGCGTACCGTTCATCTAGGGGAATCAGGGTGAATTTGACTTCATTGTCCCATTCCTTTTTCCGCTCGGGATCGTGCAGGTCACATCTCTCGCCTCTGCTCTGCCACAGCAGAGGTTCGATGGCCTGCACTTCGGCGGCGGTTAATTCGCGGACAGGCTTGTCGCTGACCTTTGCCGCCCGGATAACGGGCATCGGGATGGGCGCGCGGACGCTTTCTTCGGGCTTCTTGCCCTTGCGGACGAGCGCCCCCGGCGTCCCGACCCGGCCTTGAATGTCGTCCATTTTCAGCATCACGGCGGAGAGGCCATCCCCGAAAAGAACAAAAGATTGTTTTCTTCCCGTGAACTCGATCGCCTTGTCCGCCCTTGCCGCGTCAAGCAAGGCATGTGTTTGGGCCGGTGTCAGCGGATAGACATAACTTTCCCCGCCGGGGTGTTGCAGTTGCCCTTTCTTTTCGCCACCGATTAAAAGAGTCAAAAAAGGAGGCAAGGGGTCGTTCGTATCGTCATCGGCATCCGCCAGCGTTACCTCACCGTGCAGGGGGGCATTGGGGCCAGCGGCCCGGGTGATCAGCACGGAACCTTCTTTTTCGTTCACTCCCTCCATCCGGCAGGTCAGCGTGTTGTCGCACGTCACCGTCCAGTCGCCATGCGAGAACGAGAAGCCGGATTTTTTTGCCGTTTCCGTCGCATTTTCTAGCGACCTGGAATTCTCTTCACAATGCACCGGGTCATCAGATTGCCATGTTATCATGCCGCTGCCACCCTTCAGGAACGTGGCGCCACATTCTCTGTCTATGGACACAATGGTTTGGCCCTGGGTATTGATGTACACCTCTTTGCCGTTTTTTGTGACCAGCGCCACGCCATTGGCGGCAAAATTCTCCGCTGACTGAAACCCCAGCGGAATCACCCGTTCGCCTTTGGCATTGATGTATCCCCATCTCCCATGTTCCCGGACTGGCGCCAGGCCGTTGGCGGCAAAATCCCCCGCACTCTGAAATCTCGGCGGGATCACCATTTCGCCCTGGGCGTTGATGTAACCGTATTCCCCGTCTTCTTCAACAGATGCCAGGCCATTGGCGGCAAAATCCTGCGCAGACGCAAACCTGGGCGGAACGACCCTTTTTCCCTGGGTGTTGATGTATCCCCATTTTTCGCCTTCCTTGAATGGCGCCAAACCATTGGCGGCAAAAACCAATGGTTTCTCAAAGCTCGTCGGAATCACCACCTCGCCCTGGGTATTGATGTAACCGTAATTCTTATATTCTTCGATCGTTGCCAGGCCGTTGGCGGCAAAATCCCATGCTTTCACAAATTTCGGTGGTATCACTTCCTCGCCTTGGGCGTTGATGTACCCCCACCTCGCCTTGTTCTGAACCCGTGCCAGAACCCTTGCCAAGCCGTTGGCGGCAAAATTCCCCACTTCCTCAAACCTCGGCGGAATCACTTCCTCGCCCTGGGCGTTGATATATCCCCACTCCCCTTTTTTTCCCCGGATCGCTGCCAGTCCGTTGGCGGCAAAATCCCGCGCATACTCAAACTGCAACGGAATCGCCATTTCGCCCTGGGCGTTAATGTACCCGTGTTTGGGTCCGCGGTCGTATTCACTGATGAAGTCGTCGACCCGTGCCAGGCCGTTGGCGGCAAAATCGCCCGGTTCCCATCCGAACTTCGGCGGTATCACCATCTCGCCCTGGGCATTGATGTACCCCCATTTGGCACCGTGCAGCTTATCGTCCATCACCCTGACCTTGACCTTTGCCAGGCCATTGGCGGCGAAATTGCCCGTTTTCTCGAATCTTGACGAAATATCCAGAGCCATCTCGCCGTTGGAGGTAACGACCGCTTTTCCCTCATCAAGTCTCGCTGGAATCACCACCTCGCCCTGGGTGTTGATGTACCCTCCCTGGTACCGCGCCAACCCATTGGCGGCAAAAACCAATGGGTCCTCAAGTATTGGCGGAATCACAACCTTTCCCCTGGCATTGATATAGCCAATTTTCCCGTTTATTTTTATCTGAGCAAGATCCTCTGCCTTGCTTCCCGGCGTTTCCGCCGCATGGATTGGCAAACCGTAAACCAGAAGCCCCATCCCAATCACCAATATCGCCGCTGCCAACCCAACAGCCCATCTCTTCTTGCCCATTTCCTTGCTCCTTTGTTCTCCGTCTCTTCAGCGTGTCTGTTCCGCGCAAATCCGGACGAGGCATTCTGCGGCCAGATGATCTCGCCACGCCCATTCTTCAGGACTGTGCAACCGTATACTTCGTCAATGGCGACGATGGTCTGACCCTTGGTGTTGATATAACACAATCTCCTGTTTTTTTCGATCCAAGCCAGGCCGTTGACAGCAAAATCCCTTAGCTTTCCGTCCGGAGGTCAGCGGGAGACGGTTGCCAAAACCGCGTCCGGCAAATTCCGCACATTGGGCATGGCGCCTGGTTTGACGGTATGTTGCCCCTTCCCGCAAAATAGAACTCCCCTTATGGTCAAAGAATATCCCTTGTCCAAACAGGTGAGGCCAGCTCAGTTCGGCTTGCGCGGTTATTACCGGTGACGTAGTATGGCATACGGCATCACAACATAAAAAAACTTGAGCGGAAAATCAGGCATGGGCAGAGTACGGGCATGAACAACGGAACACGCACATCTTCAGCGGCATCGGCAGCATTGTCTGTTTCATGCAGGCCCGTGAACGATGCGATCTGGTCAAAGTTCCTGTATTGATGGCCATTGAGATCAAACCATTCAGCGCGTATCCGTCCGCTGACCTCTATGCCCTGTTTCAGGATGTCTATGCCACCTCGGATGGCATGAGCGAGACCTTCGCGGATAAGTACCCAACTCTTCTAGATTTTGAAGATGATATTACCTCGCTGCAGACCCTGCCGGGGGCCATTGCCCTGGCGGCAAGGGATCATAGCCGATTGGTTGCCTACCTGATGATCAGGCCACGGAGGGCAATGAAGCTCAAGCACACCGCTGAACTCACCATGGGCGTTGCCATGTCCGCCCGTGGATTGGGGATCGGCGGCGCGATTCTACGGGCTGGGCTTGAGCGGGCTTCTGCCGCGGGTGAGATTGAAATTGTCTACCTCTTGGTTCGCGCCGATAATATTCCTGCGCTTTGCCTGTACGGGAAGAACGGTTTCCAGCCGTTGGCAACCTTAAATCGCGACACCAAAATTGACGGTTGTTATTTCGACGGCATATTGATGCGTCGATTCACGGATAAATATTAATACGGTCATTCATCACCGAACACCATCCCTTGTTTCGTCATTTCGACCGCGGGGAGAAATCTCCATGGATCGAGCAATGACCAATGAAAATATTGGAAAGATTTCTCTTCGCTACGCTCATCGAAATGACAAAAAAAGACGTGGTCAATGTCCGGTGAATAACGAATTCATTAATATAATAATAAAAATTTTTTGCTTGGTTCGATTGCCGATCGTTTTCTCACGCCTGGGTGATCGCCTTGGGAACGCCTGGAGAGATGCAATGGGGTTGCCGCTGTCCATCTCTTCCATTTCGATAATGCGGGCAATCCTCTTATCGTGGAATGCAAGTCGTGGGGCTCCAACGTCAGGAGCAATCCCTTGTCAATAAGACCAATGGAGGTGGTGTATGGAACTACAGGAAGCCATCCTGAACAGGCGCAGTGTACGAAGATTTACCGATGAAGCGGTCACTGATCAACAACTGCGGCAGATCTTCGAAACCGTAAGAATGTCGCCATCCTGGGGAAACACCCAGGTGTGGGAATTTGTGGTGGTGCGGGACAAGGAGCTGATTCAAAAGATAACAGCAACCTACCAGATGGATAAGGGGACCAACCCCGCGACCAAATGCTCCCAGGCCGCTTCCGCGCTGATCGTCGTTTGTGCCAAGACCGGCGTCTCCGGCTGCTACGGAGGGGTCGATAACACCAAGTTCTCCAACTGGTTTATGTTCGATCTGGGCATTGCCACCCAGACGCTTTGTTTACGAGCCCACGAAATGGGGTTGGGAACAGTGGTGGTTGGCCTGTTGGATCATGAGGCCTGCAGGCGGTTGATTACCTTGCCGGATGGATACGAGGCCGTTGCCGTCCTGCCCATCGGCCGTCCGGCGGTCGAACAGAAAGCGGGCCCGCCGCGCAAACAGGTCGCGGATATGGTGTATCGCGACGCCTTCGGCACCAAGATGTTTTGACCTGCCCGCGCTGCGGCGCCCCATTGACCACAACTGTGCCGGAGGATGATCTCCACAGGCATTGCTTGAAGGCCAGGTGTTTTTCATGAATAGTGATCTGTTGATCGTGCTCGGCCTGCTTGGCGCCACCATCGCCATGTTTGCCGCCAACCGGCCTCCCATGGATGCGGTGGGGCTGCTGATGATGGTCATCCTGCCCATGACCGGCATCATCACTGTACCGGAAGCCCTGGCAGGCCTGGCCGATGCCAACATCGTGCTCATCGCCGCCCTCTTTGTCATCGGCGAAGGATTGGTACGGACCGGGGTGGCGCAGCAGCTCGGCAATCTGCTGGTGCGCAGGGCAGGGCAGAGCGAAACCCGCCTGCTTCTGCTGCTGATGGTCGTGGTGGCGGGGGTCGGCGCCTTCATGAGTTCCACCGGGGTGGTGGCCATTTTCATTCCCGTGGTGCTGCGGGTGGCCTTCAAGCTGGGCATCGCGCCTGGCCGCCTCATGATGCCGCTCAGCATTGCGGGCCTGATCAGCGGCATGATGACCCTGGTGGCCACAGCCCCTAACCTGGTGGTGAATGCCGAACTGATCCGGCACGGCTGGGAAGGGTTCGGCTTTTTCGCCTTCACCCCGTTCGGGGTGCCAATCCTGCTGGTCGCCATGCTTTATATGCTGGTGGCCCGGCGTTGGCTGGGGGCTAAAGAAGATCCCTTGGCCGCCAAAGCTTCCCGGCCGAGTTTCACCACCTGGATCAAGGAGTACCAACTCGACCGGCGAGGCTTCCGCCTGGCCCTGCAGCACGGCTCGCCCTGGGTGGGGCGCACCATCGCTGAGATCAATCCGCGCTCCCGCCACAGCCTCCACATTGTTTCCATT
>WRKE01000306.1 GCA_009778235.1 Pseudomonadota bacterium | reverse complement strand
GCAGCCCTGATCATCTATGTGCTGTCGATCATCGGCATCGGCCTGATGATCTCTTCCTTCTCCAGCACCCTCCAGCAGGCCCTGTTGGGCTCTTTTTTGTTTATCGTCCCCGCGGTCACCCTCTCCGGCTTCTCCACCCCGATCGCCAATATGCCGAATTTCATGCAGGCCCTGACCTATCTCGACCCCATGCGGTATTTTTTGATCATTGTCCGCCGCATTTTCCTGGAAGGCGCCGGGATAGCATATTTCTGGCACGAACTGTGGCCGATGTCACTCATTGCGCTGGCATCGCTCGCGCTCGCCACCAGGCTGTTCCGGCACCGGTTGTATTGAACTCCTCTTGGCTGCCATGGCATCTTGATGATTACCCTGGCAAGCTGGTCAATAATTTTTCCGAAAAATAGCATCTCCCGTAACGAAAGGTATGTCATGCGCGACAGGGTCGCGCATGCGGGCTCCTTGCTCCGCGTTTATCGCCGCCGTCTGTGCAAACGCTTTTTGGCGCCACCCTCGGGAAAACGGCTGGCGTTAGGTCCCCTGCCAGTCCGGGGTGCCTTGGCCGCCCGTTGGTACTCTGTGGCCAACAGTTCGTCATCGGCCCATTGGGTGGGGATGGGATGGCCGATAAAGGTCTCGATATCCTCTAGCGTCAGCGCGCCCCGTTCGTCGGCCAGCGAAATAGCCTTGCCCGCGGCCCCAGCCCTGGCGGTGCGGCCGATCCGGTGCACATAATCCTCGCAGTCTTCCGGCAAATCGTAATTGATCACATGGGAGACCCCGTCAATATGCAGCCCTCTTGAGGCCACGTCGGTGGCGATCAGGATCGGCAGCTTGCCCGCCTTGAACTCCCGCATGATCTTAAGCCGCTTTTCCTGGGCGACATCGCCTGAAATCATGCGGCTCTTGCACTCGTTAGCCATCATCAGGGCCTGCAATCGTTCACCCTCACGCTTGGTGTTGACAAAAATCATCACCCGTTCCATGGCCTCGCAGCGCAACAACCCCAACAGCAGAGGAAATTTTTCCTTGCTGGCCACATGGTAGAGCACCTCTTCGATGTTGTCGGCTGTGAGATGGTCGTGGTTGACCTTTACCTGCTCCGGGGTGTTCATGAATTCGTAGGCCAACTCCATCACCCGGTTATTGAGGGTGGCGGAAAACATCAGGTTCTGCCGCTTATCATAGGGCGGCAGGCAGCGGAGGATGTAGCGCAGATCGCCGATGAAACCCAGGTCGAACATGCGGTCGGCCTCGTCGATTACCAGCATTTCGACGTATTTGAGGCTGCACACCCGCTGTTTGAGGTAGTCGATCAACCGTCCCGGGGTGCCGATGACGATATCGACCCCGGCACACAGCGCCTCGCGCTGCTTGTCGTAATCGACCCCGCCGTACACGGCCTGGATGGAAAAACCGCAATGCTGGCCCAGCAATCTGGCATCGTGCTCGATCTGCACCACCAGCTCCCTGGTCGGCGCCAGGATCAAGGCGCGCGGCTGGCCATCGCTGTTCCTGGTCCGTAAAAGACGATCGAACAGGGTAATCAGGAAGGCAGCCGTCTTGCCGGTGCCGGTCTGGCCCTGGCCAGCCACATCCTTGCCCGTCAGGCTCAGGGGCAGGGTCAAGGCCTGGATGGGGGTGCATTCGGTGAAGCCCGCGTCCGCAATCCCCTGGGAAAGGGACTCGGGCAGGGGCAAGGTGTGAAAAAACATGTAACTCCTTGGTTGATGGGGCGGTAACCGGGGAAGGCAAGGCCGATACCCGGTTTTTAGTCCGTCTTGAAATTGAGAATCAGCGAATCCCGTGGGGGGATGAATTGACGGTAGAGGGTGTTTGATTTAGCCAGCATGATCTTCGAGGCCTTGACCGCGTCAGTCTCTTTATACTTGTCGGAAAGATAGATGATCTCGCGGATGCCGGCCTGGATGATGACCTTGGTGCATTCGTTGCAGGGAAACAGGGCCACGTAGAGCCGGCAGTCCCGCAGGTCAAAGGTGGTCGAGTTTAAGACCGCATTGAGCTCAGCATGGCAGACATAGGGATATTTTGTATTCAGGTAGTCGCCTTCGCGGGTCCAGGGCAGCTCGTCGTCCGAGCAGCGCCAGGGAAAGCCGTTGTAGCCGACTCCGACAACCTTGTTCTGGCTGTTGGCCACGCAGGCGCCCACCTGAGTGTTGGGATCCTTGGAGCGGAGGCCGGAGAGGATGGCCACCGCCATGAAATATTCGTCCCAGGAGAGATAATCGGTACGTTTGCCGCTCATGGGGCATCTCCCTCGTTAGGCCTGGCTTGTTGCGCCTTGAACTGCCGCCGCCGCTCCCGCCAGTCCGGGGCGATGCCGGCCGCCTTTTCGACAAACTTCCTGATGGTCTGGAAATACAAAGGCCCAGCCTCGGCGATCAGCGTGTTGTGGTCGGCCCTGGGGACGATCTGCATCTCCTTGCTTTTCGCGCCGCTTTCCGCCTGGAGGGTTTCCGCCTGCCACAGGGGGATCAATTGATCGTATTGGCCGTGGAGAATGAAGGTCGGCTTGGTGATTTTTGCGATTTTGCCGATGTTATCAAAGGTCTGTTCTTCACTGATACCCATCTGAGCAAGATCTATCCCGAGTACCTTGGCCAGGGGCAGGGTTTTGGCGAATCCCGATTCGATGATCAGGCCACTGATTGCCTGTTGGTGGGTGTAGGCCACATCAATGGCGCAGGCGCTGCCCAGGGACCGCCCCATGACGAACAGGGCACCAGTGTAGCCGTGGTTGGCCAGCCACTCCGTAAGGGCGAGAAACACCACATTGCTGTCCGGCAACATGGTGCCGGCCGAGGGCGAGCCGGTGCTCCAGCCATAGCCGCGGTACTCGGTCACCAGGAAATTGAGGTTTTCCCGGCCATACATCGGGCCGATCTCGTCGTAATGGGGGATAATCTCGCCATTGCCATGGAATAAAATCAAGGTGGGCGCGGTGGGGGCGTGGCTGTACAGCCGGCAGGCGATGGTTGCCTCCCCGGCAACCGGGACCTCTATGTCGATCGCGCCGGCGGGCGGCAATGTTCTGGCCACCTTGACGGGGTGAAACAAAAAATGGGTTATTTCTGGTCGATCCATAGGAGTGGGCATGGCGGGTGTTGGGATAGAGGTTGAGAGTTCCGCCTGGCAGACAACGGTCAGGAGCGCGAGGGTCGCGGCGGCCAGCCCAGCATGGGCAAGCCATCGGACACAAAAACTCAGGCGCAGGGCCTGAGTCCAGACAGGCGCGGGATTATGGGAACCGGAATACATGGCGGGCGAGAAGCGATCAAGCAAAAACAAATACAAAAAAACGCAATTGGGTCATGTTCGCCGGAGTTCTTAAAGTTGCTCCTTACCTTACCTGGCTGGATTTGTCAAAATGGTATCTTTTTTCTTTTCCCTTCCTCGCCAGGCGCAGTAACCCCATAACCTCTTGCAATTCTTTGAAAAAGATTATACATTAAGATAATGGATCGACAGGTTCAGCCGGCGTTTTCTGCCACCTAAGGCCAACTTCCCTTTGGAACAGGTACAGGATGGACCGACACCTCTTCCTTGCCGTCCTGCTCGCCCTTTTCCTCGTCTTCGGCCAGACAGCCGCGACGGGTTGGGCAGCCGCATCCCGCCTGCCGCGATTGGCCGTCCCGCCGGACCAGGGCGCGACCCAAACAAACAACACCTCGCCTCGTCCGGATTCGATCAGCAAAACACCCCAGCCCCCCTTTGTCCGCTTGAGCCAGATGATCGTCAACCACGACTACCCGTTCAACCCCTTTACCGATCTCGATATCATGGCCTTTGATCCGAATAGAGCCGACCACGTTTCTTTTGCTTTAGCAACGCAAGGAGCCTTGTACTCCCCGTCCCGCGACGCCTTGGCGCCGGCGCCCGGATCCAGCGCCCACGGGAAGATAATAGCTATTCAACGCCTTGATGTCGCTGACGGACCGTTCACCCCCTTGTTCGGCAGCCCGTTCCGGCCACTGATCAACATCTGGCTGCTCCCTGAGAGCATGGTGGCCGCCATCGATCCGGGGCCCGAATTCGAGATAGAAACGTTTCCGCCGAGCCGCAGCGGCTTGAATGCCTCCGGGCGCGGTTCCGGCAGTGATCCCCTGGCGTACCGGTACGTCGTGGACAAAAAAACCTCGGTCAATGCCAAGGTGGGGTGGATTCAGAATCTCAGCAACTCCACGGGCATGAGGCCTGACCTGGAAGAACCGAGCGGAGACGGCTTGTCCCCCAACAAACTGCCCGGCGTGACCCTGAGCCTGGGGGCAAGCTACCGGGCGGTGACGCTGAGCGGTGGCTATATCCGCGGCCTGGACAACCGCGGCTCCGCCGACCTCGCCGCAACGGGAGAGGAGAGCGATCCCGTGGCCTGGAACAGCGAGCTGGCCTATGCCACCAAACTCATGGATCGGGAAACTATCCTGGCCATCGGTTATCAGCATTCCTCGGAGGGGCTCCATGCCTACCTGCCGGAAAAACGGTACCGGACCAAGGCCTCGATGGCCATCTCCGATTCCGCCATGCTCAGCCTTGAGTATTACCTGGACAGGGACGAAGCGATCAAAAACGACGAAGAAGACGGGTACGGCATCATCACCAAAATCGGCTTCGGCTTCTGAACCATGGAGGCGGCCAGGTGGCGCCGAGAAGCCACTACCCGGTAAAAAGCCGCCCTCCCTCCGGCAGATGGCGATCAATGGCTCAAGCGGCCCGGACCACCCAAGACCGATCCGCCGCACTCTCCTTAAGCCGTTGCATCAACTGTTCCCGGATGACGGCAGCGGCGGCCTGATCGACCTCCTCATCGCCGACATAGACGGCAACCTCCACCGGCCAACTCGGTCCCGCCTCCCGCTGGATGGCGATGTCGGTGCAGACCTCCACCCCGGGATACTCCGCCTCGAGGAAGTCGAAGATGATCTGTCCCCGCAGGTCAGCCAGATTATCCGCGCTTTGTTCAACGTCGTACCCCTCTTCCTCAAACAGGCTGCCGGCCATGATCCGGTCGGCCACAATTATCCGTGAAATCGCCACGTATCCGCTCCTTGGTGCACATAATCCGTACGGCTTGACGCCGCTCGTTTAAAAATTAGCTCTATACCACAGAGCGCCGGAACGGCCAAGCGGGAAGGCGCGGGGCTGATCCGGAACACCATTCGACCTTTTTTCTATGCGGACCGGTCGAGATCATTTATAGTACTGGGAAGAATCAAAAAGATGACAGCCATGTCCTCTTGATCCGCGCCTTAAAATAGACGGCCCTGGCCAAAAAGGCTGGCACCAAAGACCAAACGCCCTGGCGGCAGTCTTTGGGCCGGACGCCGCGATTAAGATCCCCCGCCCCATAACCACGAGGAAAAACAGATGAAAACCCTAGTCACCGCAACCAGCATTCTTACCCTCATGCTGGCCGTACTGTTGGGTGAAGCCAGCGCCGGCGTCTCGGTCAGCATCGGCGAGCCCGGGTTTTACGGCCAGATCGACATCGGCAATTATCCCCAACCGCGCTTGATCCGCAGTGAGCCGATCATCGTCCGGCGCGGCGCCGCCTGGGGTCCGCCGATTTACCTGCGTGTGCCCCCCGCCCACATCCGATACTGGAATCGGCATTGCAATGCGTACAACGCCTGCGGCCGGCCAGTCTACTTTGTCGAAGACGCCTGGTACCAGGATGTCTATGTGCCCCGCTACCGTGAACACCACCGGGTCGTTGCTCCTCCCCCGCCGCCCCGGCCAGGCTATTACGATCACCGCAACGCGCCGCCCCCCCCGGGGCCAGGCCATTACGACCACCGCAACCCTCCACCTCCGCCTCCGTCTCAGCCGCCTCCGCCCTACGGACGCAGGTAACCGGCAAGGCGTTACAGAAGGAAACCTGCGCGGGACAGACGAACCAACTCGCCCTGTGCCGCTGACATAGAAATTGACGATTGGGCGAAAACGTAGGCCGACGACCTTGCTCGTTCCCACGGTTGGAGCGTGGGAACGAGCACTCAATTACCGGCCGGCATCTCCTGCCCCAGGAACCGGACCAACTCAGGCCCTGCTGATCAACCTTCCCTTACCGGACGCATGATCGCACCCCCGGCCCGACCTCTTGCCCTTCACCTCGAATTGATCCCCTCCGGTCGGCCGAATCAACAAACGCCTCCGGCCGACTCTTTTTTATTTGTTCTTGCTCTTGCGCTTGGCAATCTTTTTCGACGACTGTTTTTTGTACAGCCGCCGGGCCTCGGCCAGTCGTTTCTCGCTCTTTTCGATCAGCAGTTCCTGGGCCGAACGCTTCTCTTCCTTGGCATCGGGCCGCTTCTGCACATAGCTGCCATCGGCCTGCATCTCCCAAGCCCCACGGCGGTCCGCCAACTGCAGGTTGAGGATTTCCCGCAATTGGTTTTGCAGCGACACTGACTCGATCGGGGTCATCACCTCCACCCGGTGATCCAAATTGCGCTTCATCAGGTCGGCCGAGCCGATGTAATATTCCTCCTGGCCATTGTTGCGGAAGTAGTAGATGCGCGAGTGTTCGAGGAAGCGGCCGACGATGGACACCACCCGGATGTTGTCCGACAGCCCCGGAATGGAGGGCCGCAAAAGACAACTGTCGCGGATGATCAACTCCACTTTGACCCCGGCCTGCGAGGCCTGATACAGGGCGGTGATCACCTCCATGTCGGTGAGGGCGTTGCTCTTGAGCTGGATCAACCCCTGTTTGCCTTTGCTCTGATGCTCGATCTCCCGCTTGATGTTCTCCACCAACGTTTTTTTCAAGATCCGGGGCGAAGGCAGCAATTTCTTGTAATTACGCGCCGGGGTGTAGCCCAGGGTCAGGAAATTGAAAAACTCGGTGAGGTCGTTGCCAATGTCAGGGGCGCAGGTGAGCAGTCCGAGGTCACTGTAGGCCCGTGCCGTGCCGGCATGGTAATTGCCGGTGCCGATGTGGGCGTAGCGCCTGAGGCCGTTATAGTCGCGCCGGACCACGAAAATGACCTTGGAGTGGGTCTTCAGGCCGACCACCCCGTAGGTGACGTGTACCCCGGCCTGCTCCAGATAGGTGGCCCAGTGGATGTTGGCCGACTCGTCAAAACGGGCCATCAACTCGACCACCACCGCCACCTGCTTGCCGTTGCGGGCCGCATCCAGCAAATACTGGATGATCTGCGAGTTGGCTGAAGTCCGGTACAGGGTCATCTTGATCACCAGCACCTTGGGGTCGGTGCTGGCCTCGCGCAGAAACCGCTCCACCGAAGAACTGAACGATTCGTAGGGATGCTGAAGCAAAAACGGCCCCTCTTCCCGGATCAGATGGAAAATATTGGGGAAATCGCCGGCGAGCTTATAGTGGTCCAAGGGCTGGTGCGGGTGATAGTGGAGTGCTGGCTTGTCGATGGCAACGATCTCCATCAGATCGCGCTTGCCCATGATGCCGTCGACGGTGAACACATCCTTGCGGGCATTGATGCCAAGTTGAAAGGCCAGCATGCCCCGGTGCTGCCGGGTCATGGTCGGATCCACTTCGAGCCGGACCACTTCGGCGAACTTGCGATCCTGCAAAGCGGTCTCGATCATGGACAGCAGATCCGTTGCCTGATCCGGCAAGTGCTCGGTGATGGCGTTGCGGGTCACCCGGAAGAGCTCGCAGCTCTCGATCACCATGCCGGGAAAGACGGTCTCCAGGTTGTTGGCGATCACGTCCTCGAACAACACATAGGTGTGTCGAGTCGGATCGACCCGGATGAACCGGTAGATGCCGGTCCCAGAGGTGGGCACCTTGATCCGGTTGAGGTAGACATGATCACTGTCACTATGCCGGGTGGCCACCAGGAGATTGAGCGACAGGTTGGAAATGAAGGGAAAGGGATGGGCCGGGTCCATACCCTGCGGGGTCAGCAGAGGGTAGATGGAGTCACGGAAATAGCCGCCCATTTTTTGGCGCTGTTCCTCGTCGAGTTCCTTGTACTTGACGATATGAATCTTCTGTTTGGCCAGTTGGGCAAGCAGTTCACACTCCATGGCCTCCTGTTTATCCAGGAGGTCGCGGACCACGGAGTAACTTTCGTCGATCTGCTGGTGCGACGTCCGTCCGTCCAGGGACAGCAGTTTGAGACCGGCCCCGACCTGCTGTTTGAGGCCGCCGATCCGCTTCATGAAGAACTCGTCGAGGTTGGAACCGATAACCGAAAGGAAAAAGACGCGTTCAAGCAGCGGGTTGCGCACATCGGTGCTTTCATTGAACACCCGCCGGTTGAATTCGAGCCAGGTCAACTCGCGGTTGAGGTACCATTCCGGCGAGGAGAGGTCGAACACTTCTTCGCTCTTTACCTCGCCGCCCTTGGGATCAACCGCCTTGCCCCCCCCTTCCGCTTTCTTCTCCACTCCGGCCTTCTTCTCATCTCCGCCCTTCTTCTCCTCTCCACTCATGGTATCCTCCCGACCGAGAGATTGGCAAAATTTCTATAATATTTAATCATACCGCACTTTAAGAACAAGAAATAGCAATTTTTCCGCCAGGCGCAATCGGGCCTTGCCCGGACGCAAGCAAAGTCCGCTACAGCCAGAGCGGGGCAGGCGGTCAGACAGCGGTATGGCGATCAGGTGTCCAGTCGGGACGTCAAGACCTCAGTTCCCTGCCAGGGCCGCCACAATCCAGCCGAAGAAGGAGCCGGGGAAGACGCCTAAGCCAAGCACTCCGGCCAGGCACACCCCAAGGACAGCGCGCATGCCATGCGTAACGTTCATTTGCCATAGGCCGGGGGCATCGGCCTCGCACATGTACATGAGGCGGACCACCCGCAGATAGAAAAAGGCCGAGATGGCGCTGAAGATGACCGCGCCCACCACGGTGAGAGGATAGCCGGCGGCAAAGGCGGCCTTGAGCAGGTAAAATTTGCCGATGAAGCCACCGGTGGGGGGGATGCCGGTGAGGGAAAATAAAAAAATCAGCATCAGGGCGGCCACCACCGGGTGTTTGGTGGCCAAGCCCCGGCAGTCATCCAGGGACTCACGGCATTGTCCCGGGGTGGCCAGGAGGATGAGCACCGCAAAGGCGCCGAGGTTCATGAACAGATAGATAACCAGATAGGCCAGGGTGGCGGCCAACCCCTCTTCGGTTCCGGCCAGCAGGCCAAGCAGGGCGTAGCCTGCATGGGCAATGGAGGAATAGGCCAGCATCCGCTTGAGGCTGTGCTGGCAGAGGGCGGTGATGTTGCCCACGGCCATGGTAAGCAGGGCCAGTACCGCCAGAATCGGTCCCCAATGGCTTTGCAGGGTAGGCAGACCGTAGAACAAAACCCGGCCAAAGATGGCAAACCCGGCCGCCTTGGGCCCGATCGACATCAAGGCGGTGACCAGGGTCGGCGCCCCTTCGTACACATCCGGGGTCCAGAGGTGAAAAGGGGCCACCGCCACCTTGAAGCACAGCCCGGCCAGCAACAGACCGAGTGCGGCCAGCAGGGCCGGATTGGCGGCCAGTTGCATGGCAGCGATCATCTTGGCGATCCGACTGATTTCGGTAGTCCCGGTCAGGCCATAGAGCAGCGACATGCCGAACAACAGCAGGGCCGAGGCAAAGGCGCCCATGAGAAAATACTTGACCGCCGCCTCGCTGGTCCGCTGGTCGCGCTTATGCAGCCCCACCAGGGCGTAGAGCGGCAGGGCCATCAATTCCAGTCCGAGATAGAGCACCATCAGGTCGTTGGCCGAGGCCATGAGCAGCATGCCCACCAGGGAGCAGATCAGCAGGCTGTAGTATTCACCCTGACGGGTACCCACGGTCTGCCAGAACGGTTCGCTGATCAAGCTGGTCATGATCACCGCGGCCAGGCAGATGGCCTTGAAGACCATAGCATAACCATCGGCCAGGAACATGCCAGCAAAGGCCGTGACGGGCCGCGCGCCCAAGACCATGATCAGGGCGGTGATACAGCCGACCACGGTCAGCCAGGGTAGCACCTGTCGCTGGCGGGGAATGAACAGATCGCAGCCGATCAGCAACACGCCGATGCCGATGAGCAGCAATTCCGGCAAGATGGGCTCCAGGGCGGTCCAGGTGACAGCCGCAGTCTGTATCATGGTTGTTCCTCGTTCAAATTCACTGAGCTAGGGTCACTGTTTAGGGCAACTGCGCCAGGGCGGGTGGCAAGGCCACCCCGGCCAGGCCCACGCCGTGGACCTGGTCAAGCAGATGGGCCACCGAGACGTGCAGAAAACTAAGCAGTCCATTGGGATAGAGCCCGATCCACAGGATCAGAATCACCATGGGCGCAAGCGTAAGGATTTCCCGCAGGTCGAGTGGCGCCAGGCCCTGCATGCCGGTCTTGACCTCGTTGAAAAAAATGCGCTGAAAGAGCCAGAGCATGTACCAGGCCCCGAGAATCAGGCCGGAGGCGGCGATCACCGCCGACCAGGGCTGGCTTTCAAACCCGCCGAGCAGGATGAGGAACTCGCCGATAAAGCCGTTGGTGCCGGGCAGACCCACCGCAGCCAGGGTAAAGAGCAGGAAGAACCCGGCAAAGACCGGCATGGTTGAGGCCAGACCACCGTAGGCCGCGATTTCACGGGTATGGGTGCGTTCGTAGATCATGCCCACCGCCAGAAACAGGGCGCCGGTGACCAGACCGTGATTGATCATCTGCAGGATTGACCCCTCCAGTCCCCGCTGGTTCAAGGCAAACAGGCCCAGGGTGACGAATCCCATGTGGCTGACCGAGCTGTAGGCGATCAACCGCTTGAGATCGGTCTGGGCCAGACAGATGATTGCACCGTAGACAATGGCGATCACCGACAGCACCAGCATGGGCGTCGTCATCAATTGGGTGGCGTCCGGCAGGATGGGCAACGAGAAGCGCAGAAAACCGTAGGCGCCCATCTTGATCAGCACCGCGGCCAGAATCACCGAACCAGCGGCCGGGGCCTCGGTGTGGGCGTCGGGCAGCCAGGTATGCACCGGCCACATCGGCACCTTGACCGCAAAAGCGGCAAAAAAGGCCCAAAAGAGCACCAGTTGCAGCTTGAGTGAATAGGCTTGGCCGGCCAGCTTGAGGATATCGAAGGTGCGGCCGCCGAATTGATACAATAAGATGATCCCGACCAGCATCAGCAGGCTGCCGAGCAGGGTGTAGAGGAAGAACTTGATGGTGGCGTAAATCCGGTTGGGGCCGCCCCAAATACCGATGATCAGAAACATCGGGATCAGCATGGCCTCCCAGAACACGTAGAACAAGATGAAATCGGTGGCACAGAACACACCGATCATGGCCCCTTCCAACAGCAACATGGCCGTGAAAAACTCTTGTATTTTATCGGTGATCGCCTTCCAGGACACCAGCACCGACAAGACGACGATCAGAGCGGTAAGCAACAGGAACAAGATGCTGATGCCGTCGATGCCAAGGCTGTAGTTGATCCGCAGGACCGGAATCCAGGCATGGTGCTCGGTGAACTGCATCACATGGGTTGACTTGTCAAACAGCAGGACCAACGGCAGGGTCAAAAGCAGCTCGATCAGGCTGATGAGCAGGGCCATGGTCCGGATGGTGGCAATCTGCTGGCGGGGAACGCACAGCAGTGACAGCCCGCCAAGGATAGGAAAGAAGATCAGGATGCTGAGCAATGGCATGGACATCGCGAGGTTTCCGTAAGAGTTCGGGTTAGAGGCCGATCAACAGCACCGCCGCCAGAGCCAGGGCGCCGCCGCCCATCCAGGCAAGGTAATGCGAGACCTGTCCGTCCTGAAGACGCCGCAGCCGTTCGGCCACCAGGGCAATGATCCGGGGCAGTCCATTGACCACCCCCTCAATGCAGACCAGGTCGACGATACCCAGCACCACCTTGCGGCTTGCGGCCAAGGCCGGCCTGACCAGGAGGATGTCGTACAGCTCGTCGATATAATACTTATTGAGCAACAGCCGGTGGACCGAGGCCAGCCGCTCAGCCAGCAGGCCGGGCAGGTGCGGCCGCATGCGGTAGAGAAAGTAGGCCAGACCAATACCGCAGACCCCGGCCAAGATCGAGCCGCCCATGAGCAATGCTTCGGTGGCGGCAGAGACCTGGACATGGGGATGGCCGAGCACTGGTTCGAGGAAATGGGCCCAGTGGTTGTCGCCACCGAGCAGCGCCGGCACACCAAACCAGCCCGCGGTTACCGCGCCGATGGCCAGCAGCATCAAGGGCCAGGTGACCACTGGGGGCGATTCGTGGAGGTGATGGCGCTGCTCTTCACTGCCCCGGAAGTCACCGTGAAAGACGAGGAACAGGAGGCGGAAGGAGTAGAAGGCGGTCATGAAGGCCACCAGGGTACCGATGGCCCAGGCGAACTTGCCGGCGGCCAGGTCGGTGTTGAAGGCCATGAGCAGGATTTCATCCTTACTGAAAAAGCCGGCCAGGCCGGGCACGCCGGCAATGGACAGCGAGGCCAGGAGAAAGGTTACGTAGGTGACGGGCATCTGCCGCTTTAAGCCGCCCATGGCCCGCAGGTCCTGCTCGTGATGCATACCGAGGATCACCGAGCCGCAGCCGAGAAAGAGCAAGGCCTTGAAATAGGCGTGGGTGAACAGGTGGAAGATACCCGCGGAATAGGCGCCCACCCCGCAGCCGATGAACATGTAAGCCAACTGGCTGACCGTGGAATAAGCCACCACCCGTTTGATATCGGTCTGGACCAGGGCGATGGTGGCGGCGAACAGGGCGGTGACTGCGCCGAGCACGGTGATCAGGTTGAGGACCACCGGTGACAGGGAAAAAATCGGATTGCAGCGGGCAACTAAAAAGACGCCGGCCGTGACCATGGTGGCGGCATGGATCAGGGCGCTGACCGGGGTCGGCCCTTCCATGGCATCGGGCAGCCAGACATGGAGTGGAATCTGGGCCGACTTGCCGATGGCACCGCAAAAGAGCAAAAGCGCGATCAGGGTAGCCGCATTGATTTGGCTGCCGAACAGGGTGATTTTTTGCATTTCCAGTTCGCTGACCCGGCTGAACACCTCCTGGTAATGCAGACTGCCAAACAGGGTGAACACCAGGAGCAGCCCGATGAGAAAGCCGAAATCACCGAAACGGTTAACGATGAAGGCCTTCTTGCCGGCATCGGCGGCCGATTGCTTGTTGAAATAGAACCCGATCAGCAGATAGGAAGACAGCCCCACCGCCTCCCAGCCGAAAAAGAGCTGGAGGAAGTTATTGCCCAGCACCAGCATGAGCATCGAGAAGGTAAAAAGGCTCAGGTAGGCGAAAAAACGATAATATCCCTCCTCGCCTTTCATATAGCCCACCGAATAGATGTGCACCAGGGCGCTGACGCTGGTGACCACGATCAGCATCACTGCGGTCAGTTGATCGACCAGAAAACCGAACGAGACCACCAGGTTGCCGGAAAGAATCCAGGTGTAGACATCCTGGTTGATGATCACTCCTGATCGAACCCGGAAAAAGGCGGCCAGGGCGCAGCCAAATGAGAACAGCACCGCAACGATCGGCAGCCAATGGGCCCGCGTCCCCCAGCGCCTGCCCACAAGCAGGGTGATGACAAAGGAGGCCAGCGGCAACAGCGGAATGGCGAGCAGGGAGGCCGGCATGTTTTCTTCCTATCCCTTGAGAAGGTTGATGGTATCGACGTGCACGCTGCGCCTGCTCCGGTAGAGGGCAATGGCGATGCCCAAGCCGATGGCGGCCTCGGCCGCAGCCACGGTGATGATGAAAAAGGTGAAGGCCTGGCCGCGCATGCTGTCGAGGAAGTGGCTGAGCGCCACCAGATTGAGATTGACGCCGTTGAGCATCAGCTCGATCGACAAAAACATGACGATCACGTTGCGCCGGGTGAGGAAGCCGCACACCCCGATGCAAAACAGGATGATCGCCAGGGCCATGTACCAGGACAGGGGAATCATTGCGATACCTCCTTGCCAATGGTGGCGGGTTCCGGATCAACACCATCGCCGGAGCCGGCCTGGTCCCGGCGCGCCAGCACCAGGCCGCCGATCAGGGCCACCAGCAAAATCAGGCCGGCTATCTCGAAGGGCAACAGGTAGGTGGTAAACAATTCCTGGCCCAGGGCCTTGGTATGGGTCACCTGGCGGACGGCCTCGACCGTCCATTCCCCTTTCTCGCCCAGGATGAAGGCAGGAATGATGGCAAGCAGGAGCACGGCCAGGCCGGCGGCGATGATCCGCCCGAGCCAGGCGTTGGGCACAAAACCATTCAGGTGGAGCTCCTCGCGCAGGCTGACCAGGAAAAGTACGAATAAATAAAGCACCAGAATGGCGCCGGCATAGACGATGATCTGCACCGCGGCCAGAAACTCGGCGTTCAAGGTCAAGTACAGTCCGGCCATATGAAAGAAAAGCACCAGGACCATGAGCACGCAGTGGACCGGGTTGCGCAGGCTGATGGCCAACAGGCCGCTGGCCACGATCATCAGGGCACAGTATGCGAAAAAGAGCTGGAGAAACATCGAGCCCTCCTTAAGCGTGTTCCGGGGGAAGATACCGTTGCCATTGCCGTCCCACCACCTGCTGTTCGCCGCTCCATTCGGGCGACACCGGCAGCCGTTTCGGTGCAGGCAGATCGCGTTCGGCAAACCCGCGCGGTCGCCAGAACGGATTGACGTAGGCATCGGCCGGCATGTCCAACTGGGCCGCGAATTGATCCCAGTTGGCCAGCAACTGTTCCTTGGTGAAATGCAGCGATGCCCGGTCAAGGCTGCTGTATTCGTAGAATTCGGTGAGCACGATGGCATTCACCGGGCAGACCTCCGCGCAAAAGCCGCAGTAGATGCAACGCAGGGCCTCAATCCGGTAGTTGTCGATCACCCGGCGACTGTTCGGCTCCTTGCCCTTGCGTGATTGGATGCGGATGCAGCGCGACGGGCAGACCACGGCGCAGCGCATGCAGCCGATGCACTTGCAATCATTGGTCGCAGGGTCGCGCACCAGGGCATGCTGGCCGCGGAAACCAAGGCGGATCTGCGGCCGTTCGTCAGGGTACTGGCGGGTGATTGGCCGGGAAAAAAGCCGCTTCAAGGTTAAAGCCATGCCTTGGAGGATTTCGATCTGAAAAATCGTAGCCAGCCAACCGCGCCGGGGTTTGTACTGAATCTGCATAGTGTTTTTTTATTCCCCCCTACGCAAGGATTGCCTTCAGGCAGGCGGTGAGGACGATGTTGGCCAGAGCCAGCGGGATAAGCAGCTTCCAGCCCAACCCCATCAACTGGTCGTAGCGGTAGCGCGGTAGGGTGGCCCTGATCCAGATGAACACGAACATGAACAAATAAACCTTGAGCACGAACCACAGCGGCGGGAAAAAGGGGACCGGGAACGGCCCGTTCCAGCCGCCGAGGAAGCAGACCGTGCCAATGGAGGCCATGACCATCATCCCGATGTACTCGGCCATGAAGAAAATGGCGTAGCGCATGCCGCTGTATTCGGTGCTGTAGCCGGAGACCAGCTCGGTTTCCGCCTCGGGCAGGTCAAAGGGCACCCGGTTGGTCTCGGCCAGCATGCTGATGAAAAAGACAAAAAAACCGATACATTGCGGCAGAAGATACATACCCAGGAATCGGTCGCCTTGAGCCTCGACAATGGCGCTCAAGTTGAGCGAGCCGGCCAGCAGCATCACCCCGACCAGGCTCAAACCCATGCTGATCTCGTAGCTGATCACCTGGGCCATGGAACGCATGCCGCCCAGAAAGCTGTATTTGGAGTTGGAGGACCAACCCGCCAGGACCACACCGTAGCTGGCCAGCGAACTCATGGCAAAGATGAACAGCAGGCCGATGTCGATGTCGGCCAGCACCCAGCCCTTGGCAAAGGGCAGCACCGCCAGGGCGGTCATCATCGCGGTCAGGCAGATGATCGGCGCGGCCAGGAAGGTCGACCGGTCGGCGTTCTCGGGGATGATGTCTTCCTTGAAGAAACTTTTGACCCCGTCGGCAATGGGCTGGAGCAGGCCGTGCCAGCCGACCCGCATCGGGCCCAGCCGCACCTGCATGTGGCCGATGATTTTACGCTCGAAGTAGGTGGCATAGGCCACATGGAGCATGATCACCACAACGAGGATCACGATCCACAGCAACATCAGCAGGATATCCATACAATCCCTCGGCAGCAAAATCTTTTGTTTCTAAAGTCCGGTCACCGGTCCGACTCGCCCAGCACCACATCCAGACTGCCGATGTTGGCAATCAGATCAGCGATCAGCTCGCCCTTGGCCAGCGCGGCCAGGGCTCCGATGTGGATGAACGAGGGCGAGCGGATGTGCATCCGATAGGGCCGGTTGTTGCCGTCGGCAATGAAATAGAAACCCAGCTCGCCCTTGGGCACCTCGGTGGCCACGTAGACATCGCCGGCAAGATAGGGGTCGCGGTCGCGGATGAGCTTGATCAAGCCGGTGCCGTAGGCATTGGTCCCCGCTTCGAGGCGGGCCGGCGCCTTGTTGGGCATGACCAGGTCCGGGGCGTCCGGGCCGATGATCGGGCCGGGCGGCAGTTGGTCAATGCACTGCTGGATGATCCGCGCCGACTGGTGCATCTCTTCCATCCGGCAGCGGTAGCGGGCATAGATGTCGCCGTCGCTGCCTAGAGGCACCTCGAAATCGACCAGGCCGTAGGCGTCGTAGGGCTGGTGCTTGCGGAGGTCATAATCCACGCCTGAGCCGCGCAAACAGGCGCCGGTCAAACCCAGGGCCAGGGCCTCCTCGCCCGTGACCTTGCCGACGCCCACCGTGCGCTTGAGCCAGATGCGGTTGGTATCGATCAGGGTTTCGTACTCGTCGATCCGGCCGGGAAAAATGTCTAAAAAGCGCTGCAACTCGTCGATGAAGCGGGTGGTCACATCCTGGCGCACCCCACCAATCCGGGGATAGGAAAAGGTCAGCCGGGCCCCGCACAGCTCCTCGAACAGATCCAATAAAACCTCGCGTTCGCGGAAACAGTAGAGAAAGACCGTCATGGCCCCGATATCCAGAGCATGGGTGGCCAGCCAGAGCAGGTGCGAGCAGAGCCGCGACATCTCGGCCACCATGGTGCGGATGTACTGGGCGCGCGGGGGCACCGAGATGCCGAGCAGCCGTTCCACTGCCACGCAATAACCAACATTGTTGGCCATGGCCGCGATGTAGTCGAGCCGGTCGGTGAGGATCAGGGTTTGGGTATAGGTCTTGTTTTCCGCCAGCTTTTCAAACCCCCGATGCAGATAGCCCACCTGGGGGGTGCAGGCGACGATGGTTTCGCCGTCCAATTCGAGATCAACCCGTAATACACCATGGGTGGCCGGATGTTGCGGCCCCATGCGCAGGGAGTAGCGGTCGCCCTCACCATCGGCCACCGGGATTTCCAAATTTTTTGTTTCTGTTTTTATGATCGGCCGGGTCATTGGTCGTCCTCCTTGGGCGTCGCCTGCCCATCGGGCTTGAAACCAAACCGGTCTAGATTTTTTGTCTTTTCCAGCAGCTCGGTCATGCCGGACCACTCCACCTTGCCCTTGAGCGGATAGTCCTTGCGCAGGGGATGGCCGACCCAGTCTTCCGGCAGGAGTACCCGCCGCAAATCGGGATGATTGTTGAAGCGGATGCCGAACAGATCGTAGGTCTCCCGTTCCATCCAGTTGGCGCTCGCCCAGAGTTCGACCACCGAATCGATGGCCGGCTCCTTGTCCTCCACCTCGGCCCGCACCCGGATTTCGTGGCGCAGCGCAATGGAATAGAGATTGTAGACCACCTCAAACCGCGCCAGTCCCGGCCCGCGGCGGCGGGCGTTGTCCACCCCGCACAGCGAGCGGAGATGGTCCATATGGATGGTCTCGGTGGTGCGCAGCCAGCGGAGGATGTCGACGATCCGCCCCGACCGGACGACCACCGCCGCCTGGCCCTGGTTGAGGTAGCTATGCAGAATTTCATCAGGAAATTCGGCCCGCAGCCGATCGGCTATCGCCATTGACTCCATCGGTATTCTTCCTTGCGAATCTTTGCCTGAAGTTGCAGAAAGCCTTCGAGCAGCGCCTCGGGTCGAGGCGGACAGCCGGGCACATACACGTCCACCGGAATGATCTGATCAACCCCCTGGGTGACCGCATAGGTGTCGAACACCCCACCGCTGCAGGCGCAACTGCCCATGGCCAGGACATAACGGGGCTCAGGCATCTGGTCATAGACCCGCCGCAGCGCCGGCGCCATCTTCTTGCTTAAGGTACCGGCCACCACCATGCAGTCGGCCTGGCGGGGGCTGGCCCGGAAGAGGATGCCGAAACGGTCGAGGTCATTGGTCGCAGCACCGGCATCCATCATCTCGATGGCGCAGCAGGCCAGGCCAAAGGTCACCGGCCAGATCGAACCGGCCCGGCCCCAGTTGACCAGCTTGTTCAACGGGCCGAGAATGGCGTTGGCGCCGGGGAT
>WRKE01000305.1 GCA_009778235.1 Pseudomonadota bacterium | reverse complement strand
GGGGCGGGATCGACCATTTCTTGTCGATCCGTTCCAGTTCCTCGGTCGAAATCCGGGCAAATCCCGCCTCGACTTCGGTCAACAGCCCGCCACTTCCCCTTCTGACCGCCCGGTGGAATTCACCGATGTTGATGGGAGCCGACAGCTTGAAGTCGCTGCGGACGCCGTGTTTGTCCAGGTAATAGGCGGCCGGGGGCTTATCGGCGACGAACACGTTGATCTTGTGTTCCAACGCGGCCTCAATCATCGCCTCGTAGCCCTTGAACAGCATCAGGCTGTTTATGCCCTCACTCCGCAGCTGCTCGACCGCGGCATCTCCTTCCTTGGCCCCGACCACGAAGCCGCGCAAGGAGCGTATATCACTGATCCCACCGATATTTTCATGAAAAAATATGGCAACTTCGACATCGGCGTAGGGTTTGCCGAACTCGAGCCATTCCTGGCCTTCCTCGGTCACAAACGGTGTGTCGATCACATCGAACCGGCCCGCTCGCATTTCTGAGAGCGCATCATGCCTGTCCAGCCCAGTTATCTCCACCGGGATGCCGGTCTTCTCCTGCCACAGCAGCCATTGGTCGGCCAGGATGCCTTGGATTTTTCCGGTCGCGTCGACATGGATGAAGGGCGGATGGTTGCGGTCCATCACCACTCGCAAGGGGCGCGGGAAAACTTCATCCGGACTCGCGGCCTGGCCTCCGGCGACCGGGAGCAGCCACAACAACAGCACGACCAAACACCAGTGCCTGAGGCATTGTTGCCGGGTGTCTGAGAAAAAGTCATGGTTCATGACAACAAGGTCCTGTTTGCAATGTGTTTTTCCAAAAAAGCAGCCTGTTCGGCGCAAAGGTCGCCGACCGGGTGGGTGGCGGCGGTCGATGCCAGCTTCAGCGGCCGCGACACCCGCCATGGGTCAGACCCGTGCCGCGGACACAGGGTCGGTCATCCGGCCGCGACTCAGGCGCCATGGCGATAAAACCACCGCTCCACTTCCTGGGCGGTGAAGGTCTTGAGCACCGGCCGTCCGTGGGGGCAGTGGGAAAACACCGCCCCCGCTTCCATCTGGGCCAGGAGCTTGAGCATCTCCATTGGCTGCAGACGGTTGCCCGCCTTGATCGCGGCCTTGCAGGCCATGGAGGCCAGCAGGTCGTCCACTGCCTGGGGCACCGGCCGGGCGCCTTCGCCTCGCATCAGCCCCCGCAAGCCGTCGAGGATCTCCCGGAGCAGGCCGCCGGGCTCGACATGGCTGACCAGGGCCGGAGCAGCCTTGATCACCTGGGTGGCGTCGCCGAACGGTTCCACCGCAAAACCCAAGGCAGCCACCTCTCCACCTCGTTGCGCGAGCGTCTCGACCTGGGCCGGGGACAGCTCGACCGTGACCGGGAACAGCAAAGTCTGCCGCGGGATGTTCGCCTCCCGGTATCCCTTGAGCAGTTGCCCGTACAAAAGCCGTTCGTGGGCCGCATGCTGGTCGATGACGATGAATTGCCCCTCCCGTTCACAGAGCAGGTAGAGGGAAAAGAGCTGGCCGATCAGGGTCAAGCCCGCATATTCGTGCGCCTGCCCGGGTTCAGGCGGCAGGATGTCCGGCAGGAGGCTTTTGGGTCTTTGTTCCGGAGCGGTCCCGCTCGAGGGCAATTGCGCCGCCATTGACGCCGGCGCGGCGGTTGGCAGGCGTGGCTGGGTCATGGGCTCAGCACAGGCCAGGGCGGGGAAATCCGGCTCAGCGGCAATGATTGTCGCTAAAGCTGCCGGAGGAGATGCGGAGACTGGTGGCAGCGGGGCAAACAAGCTGGTGCGGAGATCGTGTTGGTGATTCGCCATGGCCTGGCGGATGCTATCGGCCACTAAACGATGCACTGTCTCGCTCCGGCGGAAACGGATCTCACGCTTGGCCGGATGGACATTGACATCCACCTGATCCGGGGCAACGACCAGCCGCAGGACCCCGGCCGGCTGGTACCCCTTCATCAAAAATCCCTGCATGCCTTCGTTCACCGCGTGCCTCAGCATCGCATCCTGTACCGGCCGGCCGTTGACCAACAGCCGCAGACGGGCGGCGGCGGCCGGCGCGGTTTCCGGCAACAGCAGGAAACCATCCAAGGTCGTCGTCCCGATGTCGGTCGCGGTTTCGGCCGCAAGTGCCACCAGTTGGTCTTGATAGCGGAACACATCGCGGACCCGCCCCGCAAGGTCTGCTCCCGGTCGGTAATCGAACACCTCCCGGCCGTCCGCCTGGAGGGTGAATCCGGTGGCGGGATGCGCCAGGGCCTGGTTTCTGACCACTTCCTCGATATGGTGCATTTCGGTACGGGCCGATTTGAGAAACTTTTTCCGGGCCGGCATGTTGCCGAACAGATGGCGGACTTCGATCACCGTGCCTCGGCCGCATCCGTCCTGATGCACATGGCGCAGGGTGCCGTAGCGGACCTCGGCCCGGGTGCCCAGCTCCTGGTCCTGGGGCCGGGAGAGGATGGTCATCCAGGAGACCGAGGCAATGCTGGGAATGGCCTCGCCGCGGAATCCCAAGGTAGCGATGGCGGTCAATTGGGCCTCTGTGCGGATCTTGGAGGTGGCGTGCCGCTCAAGGCACAGCAAGACGTCGTCGCCGTCCATGCCCGCCCCGTTGTCAGCCACCCGCAACAGGCCGCTGCCGCTGCCCTCGACCTGGATGTCGATCCGGGTGGCACCGGCATCCACACTGTTTTCCAGCAGTTCCTTGACCACCGAGGCCGGCCGTTCCACCACCTCGCCGGCGGCGATCTGATTGGCCAACTGTTCTGAGAGAATCCGGATGCGCGACACAGCCTATCCAGGTACTGCAAAAACCATAAAATCCTCCGCGGTTAAGCCGCGCCCCCACAGGGGTCAAGCCTTGGCAAGGCAAAGAACTCCGTGCTTCAAGGCGGCATTCATGGTAACAAGTGGCACGACAATCGATTTCCAGCAGCCGCCACGGTAAGCGCCACTCGCCGGTTGAGCCGGTCTGTTAGAGTGCAATACTAACGTTTTTTGGCCTTCTTGTCCACCATACCCTCGATATCACCGGAATTTCCCCCGGGTCCACCCCCTTTTCGCGGCTGGACTCTGGACGAACATCATCTCTCCAGGATGATGCTTGCCATCGCCGCCCTGGTGAGCTTGCTGATCGGCACGGTCCTGGCTTTTCTCTCCTCCTTGCCCGATATCCGTTCGCTCGACGACTATCGGCCCCTGGTGGCGACCATGATCCTGGATCGCTTCAACCGGCCCATTGATGCCATTGCCAAGGAATTCCGGGTTATTGTCCCTTACAGCAACCTGCCGCCCCTGCTGCCCGGAGCCTTTGTCGCCGCCGAGGACAGCCGCTTCTGGGAGCATGAGGGCCTTGACCTCTGGTCAATCGCCCGAGCCGCCTTCAACAATATCCGCGCCGGCCGCCGCAGCCAGGGAGGCTCGACCATCACCCAGCAAGTCACCCGGGCCCTGCTCCTTTCCCCGGAAAAAAGCTACCTGCGCAAGCTGGCCGAGGCGGTACTCGCCTACCGTTTGGAGCGGATGCTGACCAAGGAAGAAATTCTTGCCATCTATCTCAACGAAATCTATCTCGGCGAAGGGGCCTACGGGGTCGAGGCCGCGGCCCGCACCTATTTCGGCAAGAAGGCCAGCCAGTTGACCCTGGGCGAAATCGCGCTCTTAGCCGGTCTGCCCCAGTCGCCCAGCAACTATTCGCCGCTCAGACAGCCCGAGGCGGCCCGGGCCCGGCAGCGCTACGTGCTCAATAGGATGGCCGAAGACGGCCTGGTCACCGCCGACGCCGCCCGGGCCGCCTACGAGGAAGGGCTGCCCCTGGCCGGCCAGTGGCGCAAGGCGATCAACGGCTATTTCGCCCTCTACATTCGCCAGCAACTGCTCACTGTATACAAAGAGGCCGATCTGTACCAAAAAGGGCTGAGCGTGGCCACCACCGTCGATGCCCGGCTCCAGGAAACAGCGGCCAAGGCCATCCAGGCGGGCGCGGCCGGGATTGCCGGCCGCCACCACGGCCCTCCACCGCAAGGGGCCCTGGTGGCCCTGGATACCGGCAGCGGCCGCATCCAGGCGATGATCGGCGGGGTCGATTTCACGGAAAATCAGTTCAATCGGGCGGTGCAGGCCAACCGGCAGCCCGGTTCGGCCTTCAAGCCCCTGCTCTATGCCACCGCCCTGGAGCAGGGCATATCGCCGGACGCCGTGTTCCAGGACGCACCGATCAGCCTCTACAGCGGTACCGGCAAGCCCTGGCAGCCCCATAATTTCAAGCGCGAATACCGGGGCCCCATCACCCTGACCGAGGCCTTGGTCCATTCCAGCAACGTGATCGCGGTCCGGTTGATACAGCGGGTTGGACCGCAGCAGGTGATTGCCACCGCCCGGACTCTGGGGATCAGCGCGCCGCTCGATGCCGACCTGTCGCTGGCGCTCGGTTCCTCGCCGGTGTCACTGCTGGAACTGACCGCCGCCTACGCCGCCATCGCCAACCGGGGTGAGTACCGCGCCCCGGTCGGCATCACCAGGATCGGGGACCGGCACGGCGGCTTCACCCCCTGGCCGCAGTCAGCGGGCAGGCAGGCGCTGACCCCCGCCACCGCCGCCTGGTTGCAGGGGGCCATGACCCAGGTGGTGCGGCAGGGGACAGGCAAGAACGCCGCCGGCGTGGTCGGGGCCAGCGGCAAGACTGGCACCACCGACAACCAGGTCGATGCCTGGTTCATCGGTTCCGCCCAGGATCTGACCACCGGCGTCTGGTTCGGCCATGACCGCGACATACCGCTCGGCGACGGCGAAACCGGCGGCCAGGCGGCCGCGCCGGTGTGGAAGCAGTTCATGCTCCAGGTGGTAAACTGAAAGGAGTGGACATGACCATCGCCAACAGCCGGCTGATGCGGACCCTGTATGAAGGCCCGCCGGCCGAGAAACTGGCCCGGGCCAAGACCCTGCATGCCCAGTTGACCCTTACGCTCGGGGAGATGTCGTCATTGGTCGACGAGCTCGGCCGCCTGCGCCTTTCATGTCAGACACTGGCCGGCCAGATGGAAGCCATGGAGCTGGGGCTGCTGTGCAGCCACTGTGCCGCACGACCGGGCGGGGGGTGTTGCAGCGCCTTTATGGCGGACAATACCGACGTGCTCCAAATTTTGATCAACCTGTTGCTGGACGCCCCGGTGGCCATGAGGCCCGCGAGCGAAGAGGATTGCTGTTTCCTCGGCCCCACCGGATGCCTGTTTCCAGCCAAACCGATCTTCTGTCTCAACTACAACTGCACCCATATCCTCACCCATGCTGATCCGGCAGACCTGATCTTGCTGGAACAGCGGGCCGCCGCCGTGCTCAGCCGGCAGACCCGCATCGAAGGCATGCTGCTGGATGCGGTGAGGAACAGAGCGAACGATAGCGTCAGCTGATCCGCATAAACCCCATCTTCTTTTCAGGGAGGAAAAACCATGGTGGATATTATCATCGGCTCGATCGACCCCCTCGGCTCACATCCCGGCAAATCCAACCCCATCGGCCTGCCAGTGGAAGCGGAATTGCTCCATGTGCGCGATCCCCGCCAGCGTCCCGTCGGCCCGCTGAGCCAGGAACGGCGTAAACAGCCGCGCAAGGACCCGGCCAAAGGCAAGGTGCTCACCCTGCTGATCAGCGACAGCGCCTCCCTGCCCAAGGACCTGGACCTCAAGAAATACAAGGTGATCCTTAGGTTCATAAAAAAATAGCGGCACACCTCCGCTCATCTGGGCGGCACATGCGGCTTTTCACCCAATACCATTTCCTCTTGCCAATGCAGTGGGTCGCGATAGGAACATATTGAATTTTAATGAAAAAATGATATAACTGCCTGGCGCCTTGACTGTCTCTCCTCCCGGCCCCCTTGCCGGATTTGCTCCACCCATTTCGCCATCCAGGTGTCATCCGGCTACACCTTGTCCCCCAGAACACCTCGAAAACAACAGATCTTTTTCCCTTGACCGAAGAAAATCCCACCGGGTATTTTTCCTTGGGCGACCGGTCGAACCCCGCTCAACCAATCCCTGCCGGTGGCCAACAAACATCCATGGGACAGATCATGGGAGAACATCGTGGATCGCATACTCATTGGCAAAGGGGAGAAAATTGTTGACTTGCCGGCCAAGTACGGCAATCGCCATGGCCTGATCGCCGGCGCCACCGGCAGCGGCAAGACCATTTCGCTCATGGTCCTGGCCGAGGGCTTCTCCCGGCTCGGGATCGGCGAGGCCCTGGTTGCCACCCTCCAGGAAAACGGGGTGCCCATGCCGGTGGAGCGCACCCTGATCTGCCCGCCCCGCTGCCGGATGGGCTCGATTGCCCCCGAAGAAAGGATGGCGGTCAAGGCCCGCAGTCCGCTTGGCGGCAAATACGACACCCCGGTGAACCGGGAATCGGCCTACGAAATCTTAAGCCACAGGAATGCGCCCCGAGAAAGCGGCCAGGTTTCGGCCAACTGGACCATGGAAGGGACCAAGGAAGAACAGGGGTTGCTGGGCGGGCTCTTGTGGGGGAGCAAAGGCCGCCAGGGCCTGGTGGAAACCATGGCCAACAGGCGGCGCGCACGGTGGGGAGCCAGGTCGGCCGCCAGATTCTACGGGGCCTGCTGGGCAGCATTCTGGGCGGCACCCGGCGGCGTTAGCCCGGCATCCGGGCGCCATGCTCCTCTCAAGACGGCTTCGCCCGCCGAAAGCAACGGCCAGCCACACCATCACAATTGCTAAAGGAGATGACCATGCGATACGGTTTTTTGGGTTTGGGCATCATGGGCAGCCGCATGGCGGCCCGTTTGGTGCGCGCCGGCTTTGAGGTCACGGTCTGGAATCGTACGACCATAAAATGCCACCCTCTGGTCGAACTCGGGGCCAAGCAGGGGATCAACCCCAAGGAAGTGGCGGCCGCGGCTGACATCGTGTTCGCCATGGTCGCCGATCCCGGGGCCAGCCAGGATCTCTGCTTTGGCGCCGACGGAGTGCTGGCGGGTATCAAACCCGGTTGCGGCTATGTCGACATGTCGACCGTGGACCCCGCTACTGCACAGCGCATTGCCGAGGCGGTGACCACCAAGGGAGCCCGGTTTCTGGAGGCGCCGGTCTCGGGCACCAAAAAACCCGCCGAGGACGGAACCCTCGTCATCCTCGCCGCCGGCGACCGCGGTCTGTACGATCAGTCCCTGCCGGCCTTTGCCCGGATGGGCAGGCTGTCGCTGTATCTGGGCGAAGTCGGCCAGGGCGCCAAGATGAAGCTGGTGGTCAACCTGGTGCTCGGCGCCATGATGGAGGTCTTGGGAGAATCCCTGGCCCTGGGCGAAAAATGCGGCCTGGCGGGCGATCAGATTCTGCAGGTACTGGCCGAAGGCGCCATGGCCAATCCGATGTTTAAGGTCAAGGGTCCCATGATCCTTGCGGGGGACACGACCACCAGCTTTCCCCTTAAACACATGGAGAAGGATCTGCGCCTGGCCATGCACCTCGGCCGGGAGCTGGGCCAAAGCCTGCCGGTGGCCGCGGCGGTGCACGCCATCTTCGGCCAGTCCCTGGCCAAGGGGCTCGGCGACCAGGACATCGCGGCCGTGGTCCGCAGCCTGTGATATCATTTCCCCTTGCCAATGCGGCTTGTCACATTGGCAATACTGTCCCCGCGCCCGCCGCCGGGACGGGTGGACGAATAAAAAAACTACTCAATCCGCCCGGACTGGAGTAGATTTTTGCCAAAGAACGCCAACAACTCGGAGGTTGCGGTCCTCACGCGAACAGCCGCCTGTCCGGGATGAGCGTTTTTCATTGACAGCGTACAACGCAAGGAGATGCAGCATGGCACCGGCAACCGTCTATTCCATGGATTTGAACGCTAAACGGTCCCAGGGGATTCTCCCCCGGCTCCGCACCCTGATGCGCAAGGCTGGTCTGGAGGAGATCATCACCAAAGATGACCTGACCGCCATCAAGCTGCATTTCGGTGAACTGGGCAACACCGCCTTTATCCGGCCCCTGTTTGTCCGGCCGGTGGTGGAGGCGGTCAAAAAGGCGGGCGGCAAGCCCTTTCTGACCGACGCCAGCACCCTCTACGTGGGGGAACGGGGCAATGCGGTGGATCACCTCAACACCGCCGTCTACAACGGGTTTGGTTACTCCTCGATCGGCGCGCCGCTGATCATCGCCGACGGCCTAAACGGCCGGGAGGAAATCGAGGTGGCGGTGAACTCGGCCCACTTCAAGACCGCCTTTATCGGCGCGGCCCTGGTACACGCCAATGCCCTGATCTCGGTCGCCCACTTCAAGCTCCACGAAATGGCCGGCTTCGGAGGCGCCCTGAAAAACATCGGCATGGGCGGCGGCTCCCGGCGGGGCAAGATGGCCCAGCACAGCACGGTCTCGCCGGTGGTGGCGGCGGAAAAGTGCATCGGCTGCGGCATGTGCCTGCCCCAGTGCATCCACGGGGCGCTGGATCTCAAAGAACGGACCGCGGCGGAAAAAGCAAAGGCCGCTAACCCAAAAATCACCCGCCTGGCCCGAATCGACAAGAAAAAATGCGTGGGTTGCGCCATGTGTCTGCACGCTTGCAAGCAAGGCGCCATGGATGTGAACTGGGCCACCGACATCCCGGCCTTCCTAGAGCGGATGATCGATTATGCCGCCGCGGTGCTGGACGGCAAAGCCCAGAAATCCCTGTTCATCAACTTCCTCACCCAGATCTCCCCGGCCTGCGACTGCCACTCCTATGCTGATGCGCCCATTGTCGGTGATATCGGCATCCTGGCCTCCACCGATCCGGTGGCCCTGGACAAGGCTTCGGTGGACCTGATGATGAGGCAGCCGATTCTACCGACCTCGTGCCTGGCAAATAAGGCAGACGTCACCGACAAAATCCGGGCCGTCTACTCCTATATCCCCTGGGAGCACCAGTTCGCCTATGCCGAGAAAATCGGCCTGGGCACGACCGAGTATACGCTGAAGGCCATTTGAACGCCTGCCAGAAGCTTGGCCCAAGCGCCCGCAGCGGATATGGTCCACGTTTAACCGGTCAAGCGACGATCCTTAAGGTTGTCAGATCCTTTATTCTTTTTTTGCCAGGAGAGCACATGATGGAAGACAAAATCATCACCGTTACCTGTCCCAAATGCGGCATCAAAATAACCAACCCCAGCAGTTGGTTCAAGAAACCGGGGAGCTGCTGCCCCGGCTGCCAGGTGCGCTGTTCGACCGAACGATTCAAGCGCAACATCGAGGAGGCGGAAAAACTGGCCTGAGCTGATCAGCGGCCGTCCGATTCCAGGCGGACTGTTTTTCGTTACCGATCAGATCATATCATCCGCAAGAAGGATAATGAACGCATGCCCATGGGCATGCGTTTTCGTATCAAGAACGTGCGAAGCAACGCTTCATATCATTTTCTATTTTTAATGAAAAAAATATTCTTATTTTTTTCATTAAAATTCAATATGTTTCTATCGTGACCTGCCGCATTGGCAAGAGGAAATGGTATCAGACACTGGAAAGATATGGAGATGCCGGAAGGCTTGATGCGGCGCAGGACATTTTTGACGCCATGAGGCGAAGCCTCTCAACAGTCCATTACTTATCGGCAGGGTTGATGATTTTCCCGGCCTGGGCCAGCGATTCCTTGACCTCGGAGATCTCTTTGACCACGGGCAGGCTCTGTTTGAGATCAGTGGCGGCCTCTTCGACCTCGTTCAGCCCCTTTTTGAAGGAGCCGATGGCCTTGCCGAGACCGGCACCGAGCTCCGGCAGTTTTTTGCCTCCAAAGAGGAAGAAGACGATCACCAGGATAACGATCAGCTCAGAAATTCCAAGACCAAACATGGCAGCACCGGTAGGGATGAAGGAAAGAGGGCGGCAAGAGGAGGGAAGGATCAGGTTTTTTTGTTTTCATCCTGGTCCTTGCCCAACTCTTTGGGGTCATCCTTTTTAACCGCGTCTTTGAAGTTGCGGATGGCCTTGCCGAAGCCGCCACCGATCTCCGGCAGCTTGCCGGCCCCGAAGACAATGACCACTATCACCAGGATAACGATCAACTCAGGCATTCCAATTCCGAACATGACACCACCTCATGGAAAATAAACAAAGAAGAGTGAAAGATTAGACAATAGCATTGCGGCCAATTCCCTGTCAACCGCCATCGCGGCGCGAGCGGAACCCAGCCCCGAGTTCGGCGGCGCGGGCCAGGATGGCCGACTCATCCAAGGTGAGCAGTTGGCGGTTTCGCATCACCAGGCGACCGTTGATCACCGAATGGATCACATCGCTGCCCCGGGCGGCATACACCAGATGGGACGCCGGATTGTAGAGGGGGGTCAGGTGCGGCTGATCAAGGTCAAGGACAATGCAGTCGGCCTTTTTTCCCGGCTCGATGCTGCCGATCAGGCCGCTGGCCCCCAGCACCCCGGCCCCGCCCAGGGTGGCGGCATGCAAGGTGATTTCAGCGTTCATCACCGTGGGATCCATCCGGTCGACCTTATGGATCTTGGCCGCGGTGTTCATCTCGCCAAACAGGTCGACATCGTTGTTGGAACCGCTGCCGTCGGTGCCCAGCCCCACGCAGATCCCCGCCGCCAGCATCTGCACCACCGGAGCGATGCCGGAAGCCAGTTTTAAGTTCGACTCTGGACAATGGGCCACCTTAACGCCCCGCTCGGCCAGAAGGGCGATCTCTCCCTCCGTGAGCACGACGCAGTGGCCGGCCACCACCCGCGGCCCGAGCAGGCCGAGGGCTTCAAGATGATCCACCGGGGTGCGGCCGTAGCGTTCGCGGCAGGTGCGCACCTCCTCTTCGTTTTCACTGAGATGAATCACATACAGCGCCTCCTCATCCGCGGCCATGGCGCCCAGTCGGGTCAGCAGCTCAGGCGAGCAGGTGTAGACCGAATGCGGACCCACAGTGGCGGTGATCAGCGGATGGTGCCGATACCTAGCCAACAGGTCCCTGGTATAGGCAAAGCCGTTTTCCAGGGCGCCGTAATTGGGCGAGGGAAAATCGTAGAGCACCTCGCCGACCCAGGCCCGGATCCCTGCCTCCTCGGCGGCCCTGGCCACGTCTCCGGCAAACAGATACATGTCGCAAAACGAGGTGGTCCCGGACTTGATCATCTCGCAGATCGACAGCAGAGTCCCCAGGTGCACGACCTCGTCGGTCAAAGTGGCCTCCACCGGGAAGATGTAATCGTTCAGCCACCGCATCAGGGGCAGGTCGTCGGCCAGCCCCCGGAACAGAGACATGGCCGCGTGGGTGTGGACATTCACCAGGCCGGGCATGATCAGCCCGTGCTCCTCGGCGATGACCCGTGCTCCCGGGAAACGGGCCAGCAATTGGTCAGCGCGGTCCACCGCCAGGATGGTGTCGCCGCCGATGGCCACGCCGCCGTTTTCGATGAGCGGCCGGCTCTGGTCCATGGTCAGCAGATACCGCCCGGTGAGGATGAGGTCAGCCGCGATTGTATTCATGGGGTCAGCTCCGCCATAGTTTGCATGATCAACTGTTGCAGGCGCGGCTCGGCCCGGCGGGCTGCGGCAATAATGTCGTCGAGCAGGATCGGCTGAAAATGATCGGGATCATTGACATTGGCCACCACCGACAGGCCCAGCACCCGCATGCCCGCATGCCGGGCCACCAGGATTTCGGGCACCGACGACATGCCCACGGCGTCAGCGCCGATTATCCGTAAATAACGGGTTTCGGCGGGCGTTTCCAAGCTGGGGCCGGGGATGCAGGCATAGGTCCCGCTGACCACCTCGCCAAACCCCAGCCGATGCGCCAGGTCGTGCACCAACTGGCGCAGTTGGGGATCATAGGGGGTCGAGAGGTCGGGAAAACGCGGGCCCCATGCATCGACATTGGGACCGCGCAGGGGATTGTCGGCCAGCAGGTTGAGATGGTCGGCCAACACCATGATCTGGCCGGAGCGAAAAGCGGGATTAAGCCCGCCGCTGGCATTGGTGATGATGGCGATGCGCACCCCCACCAGAGCCAGGGTCCGGATGGGAAAGCCCACCTCGCGCGCCGTGTAGCCCTCGTAGCAGTGGAAACGCCCTTGCAGGATGGCGACCCGCCGGCCGGCCAGGTTGCCGATCACCAGGTTGCCGTCGTGGCTGGTCACGGTGGAATGGGGAAAATTGGGCAATTGGGCGTATGGCCAGCAGCAGTCCACATCCATGGCCTTGGCCAACTCGCCTAGTCCGGTCCCCAACTGGATCACCACCTCGGGCGGCTCGGTCACCTGTTTCTGGATAAACGCGGCCGCTTCCTCGACCTGCTCCCGGTATCGGTTCATGTCAATCAAGGGGCTCTGCTCCTTCACCAATGAGCTATTGCAGTCCATGGGCCGCGACGAAGTCCCTGATCGCGCCGAGCTCGGCATCCAGCACAACACAGCGGCTCGCGCGCTTTTCCAGTTCGGCCAGGGCGGGCGGCAGCGATGGTTCGCTGCCGATGGCCCGGGTGACGGCTTCCCCGAATTTGGCTGGATGGGCGGTTGCCAGACAGACCACCGGCCGGGCCGGGTCGCGGAGCTCAAGGGCCGCCTTGACCCCGACCGCGGTGTGCGGATCGAGCAGGTAGCCATATTGTCGGTGAAAGGCGCCGATGGTCGCCAGGGTTTCCTCCTCGGAGACCGAACAGGAGCGGAAATCCTCGGCCACCCGCTGCCGGAATCCACCAAGATCAAGTCGGCCGGTGGCGGCAAAGCCCTCCATGTCCCGCTGGACCGCAGATCCGTCCTCTCCGCGCAAATAATAGAGATACCGTTCAAAATTCGAGGCGATCTGGATATCCATCGATGGACTGCTGGTGGCCTGCACCTGACCGCGCGAATAGTCGCCCGCAATCACGAACCGGGTGAGGATATCGTTGGCGTTGGTGGCCAGGATCAGGCGGTGGATGCAGTCGCGCGGCAGTAGGGTCCGGGCGACATAGCCGGCGAAGATGTCGCCGAAGTTGCCGGTGGGCACGGAAAAATCGATGCTGTCATGCCCCAGCTTGCGCAGCTTGAGATAGGCGTACACATAATAGACCACCTGGGCCAGGACCCGGGCCCAGTTGATCGAGTTGACTGCCCCCAGCCGGTAGCGGTCCCGGAAGGCGAGATCGTTGAAGATGGCCTTGACCAGGGCCTGGGCGTCGTCGAAGGTGCCGCGCACCGCGATGTTGAACACATTGGGATCGAGCACCGTGGTCATCTGCAGGGCCTGGATTGGACTGGTGCGGCCGTGCGGATGGAGGATGAAGATGTTGATGTTGTTCTTGCCGCGTACCCCGGCGATGGCAGCGCTGCCGGTGTCGCCCGACGTAGCGCCGAGGATATTCATGAATCCGCCGGTGCGCGCCAGCACGTACTCGAACAGGTTGCCGAGCAACTGGAGGGCCACATCCTTGAAGGCCAGGGTCGGGCCGTGGAAGAGCTCCAGGATGTAGAGCTCGCCCTGCTTGGTCATCGGCGTTACCTGCGGATGGGTAAAGCTGGCATAGGCCCGTTCGATCAAGTCTTCGAGGTCGTGCTCCGGGATATCGTCGATAAAGAGCGAGAGTATCTCTTTGGCCAGGTATTGGTAGGGCAGATGCTGCCAGCGGTCGAGCGTGCCGGCGGCCACCGTGGGCAGGGTCTCGGGCAGGAGCAGGCCGCCGTCCCGGGCCAGCCCCATCATCACCGCATCCTGAAAACGCAGGGGCTTAATGCCGCCCCGGGTGCTGATATAGCGCATGGTAGTTCCTTTGCGTAAGGCGTTAAACCAGTAAACTCTTCCCTTCCATCTCGGCCGGAAGAGGCAGTTCCATCAGGTCCAGGAGGGTGGGGGCAATATCCTGCAGCGCCCCGCCCGGCCGCAGTTTTTTGTGTTCGTTTTTGAACCTGTCCGCGACCAGAATGAAGGGGACCGGGTTGAGGGTGTGGGCAGTGTACGGGCCGCCGATCTCCGGGTCAACCATTTGCTCGGCATTGCCGTGGTCAGCGGTGATCAGCATGATCCCGCCCCGTTCCCGGACAAAGCGTTCGATCCGGCCAATACAACAATCAACGGTCTCGCAGGCGGTCACCGCCGCCGCCATCACCCCGGTGTGGCCGACCATGTCGCCGTTGGCGAAATTCAGCACCACCAGATCGTAGGGCGTGCCTGCCGCTTCCTTCTCGGCCAGAACCCGCAGCAGGGTGTCGGTCACCTCATTCGCGCTCATTTGCGGCTTGAGGTCATAGGTGGCGACATCGCGGGGCGAATTGATCAGAATGCGGTCTTCGCCCTCGTAGGGAACCTCGTTGCCGCCATTGAAAAAATAGGTCACATGGGCATACTTTTCGGTTTCAGCGATCCGCAACTGGCGCCGGCCGTGCCGGCTGACCTCCTCCCCCAGAATCCGGGTCAGGCTGACCGGCGGAAAAGCGACGGGAAAGGTGAAGTCGGCCTCATATTCGGTCATGGTGGCCAGGACGAGCAACTGTGGCCGGCATTCAAGGGCAAAGCCGCTGAAATCCGCATCGCCGAAGGCATGGCACAGTTCGCGTACCCGGTCGGCGCGGAAATTGAAAAAGAGCACCGCGTCGTTGTCCATGATCCTCCCCACAGTCCCGTTGCCGTCAACCAGTACGGTGGGGGTGATAAACTCGTCGGTTTCGTCCCGGCCGTATGCCTCCCGAATGCACGTCAGCGGATCGGTTGCCGTCTGTCCCTGCCCGCAAACCATGGCGTCCCAGGCCTTTTTCACCCGGTCCCAGCGCTTGTCCCGGTCCATGGCCCAGTACCGTCCGGATATGGTCCCCACCCGGCCGCAGCCGATGCGGGCCATGGCCCCGACCAGTTCCTCCATGAATCCCAGACCGCTGGTGGGCGGCGTGTCCCGGCCGTCCATGAAGGCGTGGACCACCACCTCGACTCCTTTGGCCACCGCCAGTTCGATCAGGGCGACCAGATGACGGAGATGGCTGTGGACACCGCCATCAGACACCAAGCCGCACAGATGCAGCCGGGAGCCTGCCTGCAGCACCCGGTCCATGGTGTCGGTGAAGACCGGATTGAGGGCAAACTCGCCCCGATCGATGGCCCGGTTGATGCGAGTGTAGTCCTGGTAGACGATCCGGCCGGCACCGATGTTGAGGTGGCCGACCTCGGAGTTGCCCATCTGGCCTTCCGGCAGGCCGACCATCCCGTTGTGGGCAATGAGGGTAGTGGTGGGAAATTCCCGGCTCAGCCGGTCCATGTTCGGGGTGGCGGCCACGAACACCGCGTTGGTGTCGATCGGTTGGCCGACCCCCCAGCCGTCAAGGATAGTCAAAATAATGGGCGCAGATGCGGACATGATGCCTCTTTCGGCAGAGTTATGGGTGCGGGTCACCGGCCAGCAAGGCCTCGACATCGAGCTTGGGGGCATCGTGCCATAACCCCTCAAGATCATAAAACTTCCTGTTCTCATGATAAAAAATGTGCGCCACCACCGTGCCGAAGTCGAGCAGGACCCACAGTCCCTCACGCAGGCCTTCGCTGTGGTTGCTGCTGACCCGCTTGGCATGGAGCTCGCCGGCGATGGCCTCGGCCAGACCCTGGACATGCCGAGTGGACCGGCCGCTCATGATGACGAAATAATCGGTAAAGGAGGCCAGGCCGCTCACATCCAGCACCACCAGCTCTTCGGCCTTGGTGGCCGAAGCGATGCGGGCACAGATCGCCGCCAGTTCCTTTCCTTCTCTTGCCGCGTATTCTTTCTTTAAATGTCGCATGATTTCCCTGCTGGCTGCACATCCGGGCGGAGGGCCCGAAGGTGCGGCACCTTGTCAACGATCAATCCTCCCGGACTTTTGGCGGAGAGGAGTCCTTTTCGGCACTCTTGGCCCGCCCCTTCTTTTCCCGGGGAGGAAATTCAAAACTCAGCTTACCCTTGGCATCAAGGAGCAAGAAGGCGTCAAACGGTTTTTTCTTCTTGGAAATGAAGCCGTTGATCAACCCGGTGCGGCCGGTGGCCAACAGTTGGCACACGTGCTCCCGGTCCAACCGACGGCCAAGGATGATCTTCGAGATCCGCAAACCGTTTTTCTGGTCGCCCGCCAAGGCCGACTCCGACAAAAAACCCACCGGGGTCTCGAACACCTTGGTCCGGTCGACGGGCGATTGGCCCAGCGGTTCCTGGCTACGGATTTCATCGAGATCGAATTCCCCGGAGTCGGCGAAAATAAACTCGATTTTGGACTGAACAAGATGCACCGAAGCGGTAAAGGGCTTGCCTTTTTTCGAGCGGAAATCGGAAAACGGCCCCACGGTTTCACCCTTGATCAGGGCGATGATCTCCTCCTCGGTCATCACCCGGCCGCCCAGCACCTTGCGGATGATCAGGGCCTTGTCTTCGGACTCGTAGGCCGATGCGGTCTCGCAAAAGCTGACCCCATTGACCGGGGAAAACGCGGCCTGCTTCCGCGCCCCATCGCCTTCCTGCTTGACCTTGTTGACGATGGTTCCGGTCATGGCCCGGATTTCACGCATGAACTGCGCCCGGGTCATGGTGCCTCTCAAGATCTGATTGAGCTTGTACTCCCATTCGCCGGTTAATTCGGGCGAGGCCAGGACATCGATCTGCCTGGCCTCCAGCAGGCTCAGCAGTTCGAAGGCCTTGCCGGTGGGCTCAAGCTCCCGCTGCTCGCGGATAATATATTTCTCGTTGATCAGCTTCTCGATGATCGCCGCCCTGGTGGCCGGGGTGCCCAAGCCCCGCTCCTTCATGGCCTCGGCCAACTCCTCGTCGTCGATCAGCTTGCCCGAGTTTTCCATGGCCGAGAGCAGGGTGGCCTCGGTGAACCGGGGAGGCGGCTTGGTCTGGTGCTCCTGCCGGTCGATTTCTCCGCAGCGGACCTCGGTGTTGGCCGGCAGGGCCTGCAATTCCTTGTCGCCCTCTTCTTCGCTGCTCGCCCCGTAAATGGCCCGCCAGCCCGGCTCCATCAGGATCTTGCCCTCGGTGAGGAAAGCCTCGCCCGCAACCAAAGAGAGCCGTCTGGTGTTGTGATAGACCGCCGGCGGGAAGAAAACCGCCAGAAACCGCTGCACGATCATCTGGTAGATCTTCTGTTCAGGTTCGGACAGGGTTTTGGGCAGGCCGGTGGTGGGAATGATGGCAAAGTGATCCGAGATCTTTTTATTGTTGAAGATCCGTTTGTCCGGTTTCAGGTATTTCTTGGCCAAGGCCTCTGCGGCGAACCGGCCGAAAAGCCACTCCTGCTGCCGGATGAGCACCTTCTCGGTGGTGGCCAGATAATCTTCGGGCAGACAGCGGCTGTCGGTCCGGGGATAGGTGATCAGCTTGTGCCGCTCATAAAGCGACTGGGCCAGGGCAAGGGTGTTTTTGGCGGAAAAGCCGAAGCGGCTGTTGGCCTCGCGCTGCAACAGGGTGAGGTCGTAGAGCGGCGGCGCCCCCTTGGTCGACTTTTTGCTCGTCTCCTCCACTGTGGCCGGCTGGCCGGTGCAGCTATGGACAATGGCCTTGGCCCGTTCCTCGTCCCAGATGCGGTTGCGGCGGCCCTGGTTCTGCTCGTCGTCCTTGGCAAAATCGGGATCGATCCAAACCCCTTCGTAGGCGACCGCGCCGCAAGCAAAGATGCCATGCAGCTCCCAATAGGTTTGGGGCACGAACTCGCGCCGCTGGATCTCCCGCTTGACCAACAGAGACAGGGTCGGGGTCTGCACCCGGCCGCAGGGGGTCTTGCGGAAACCGCCGAACCGGGAATTGTAGCAGGTCAGGGCCCGGGTGGCGTTGATGCCGATCAGCCAGTCGGCCTCGGAGCGGCACAGGGCCGTGTCCTCCAAGGGCCGCATCTCGCTGTCATCCCGGAGACGGGCCAAGCCGTCGCGGATGGCTTCCAAGGTCATGGATCGCAGCCACAACCGCTTGATCCGCTTGCTCTCCACCGAACTGTTCAACGCCTGCTTGAGGATATACTTGAAGATCAGCTCGCCCTCGCGGCCGGCATCGCAGCCGTTGACGATCACCTCCACATCCTTGCGGCGGATGAGCTTGGTCAGGGCATTGAACTGGGCCTTGGTCTCGGGCAGCACCGTCAGGGGAAACGATTCGGGCAGGATGGGCAGACTGTCGAGCGTCCACTTGTGCAATTCCGGATC
>WRKE01000304.1 GCA_009778235.1 Pseudomonadota bacterium | reverse complement strand
ACCTTGATCAGGTCGATCATGGTGGTGGGGGAGCTTTCCGGGTTCATCAATGGGCGCCGCAGAAAAGAGAGAAGAAAGGGCGGGGCAAGCCATCGGCAGACACCGGGACATCCGGTTGTACCCCGCTTGTCCATTGTATATTGCAAAATTTATCTTTTCAAGTCCATGGCTTTTTTACTATGGAGACAGCGGCAAAAGATACAGCCTGTCCAGGCGATGCGGCAGGGGAAAAAACATTTACGCCCTTTGAGCCGCCCGGTTATAGTGGCACCACTGGAGGTGCGCCTGCGGCGCAAGGCACAGGCGGGCGGTGATGGTGAAGGGGAAGAGAGGAGGAACGAGGAGAATGCAAGGCATGCGGTATAATGCTGTCCTGTTCGATTTGGATGGAACCCTGCTCGACACCTTGGATGATTTGGCGGCCGCCGCCAATCAGGCGCTGATCCTTCAAGGCTTGCCTCCACACCCGATTGATGCCTATCGGCATTTGGTCGGCGACGGCCTTCGCACCCTGGTGGACCGCATGCTTCCGGTCGATCGGCGCGATCCCGCCACGGTTTCGGCTTTGGTGGCGGCGTTTACGGAAACCTATGCCCGGACCTGGCATCACCGGTCCGCTCCCTATCCCGGCATCAAAGATCTCCTCGATCAGCTGGCAGCCAGAGGCGTGCGGATGAGTATTCTGTCCAACAAGCCCGACGCCTTCACCCGCCTGTGTGTACAGCAACTTTTGCCCCATTGGCATTTCGAGCCCTTGTTTGGCCAGCGGGAGGGCGTGCCGAAAAAACCCGATCCGGCCGCAGCCTTGGAAATCGCCCGCCTGCTTCAACTCGATCCCTCGCGGATCCTCTATGTCGGCGACAGCGGCGTTGATATGCGAACCGCCCGTGGTGCCGGTATGGATGCGGCCGGCGTACTCTGGGGATTCCGTGACCAAGCCGAGCTGATCCGGACCGGCGCAATCCACCTTGTTGCCCGGCCTTCGGATCTGTTGCCAATCGTCTTTTCGTCGTAATTGTTTTTCTGGGGGAACGATTTTTGTGATTACTCTCGATCCCGCCCTGCTCGGCGCCCTGGCCCACCCCTGCATCGGAGCCTTGATCGGCTACCTCGCCAGCAAGATCGCCCTCCGCATGCTGTTTCGGCCGCTGCGGCCCTGGCATGTCTTCGGTATTCGCGTGCCGATGACCCCCGGCGTCCTTCCTGCCCGGCGGCGCGATCTGGCAATCAACATCGGCGAGTTGGTGGGCCGCCAGCTCCTGACCAGCAAAGATATCGGCGCCGCCCTTGCCACGGAGCCTTTGCAGGAGCATCTTACCCGGCTGGCGGAACGCAAGATCCACAACCTCTTTGCCTGCGAGTTGGTTTCGTTGCCGGAACTCATCCCCCATCGTTTCCGCGCTTATTTTCTGGTGGGCGTCAAGACCTTGAAATACCAGGTTGGCGAGGGGGTCAACCGCTATCTGGCCAGCCGGGAGTTCGAGGAAAAATTCACAGCCGTGGTTGCCGACCGGCTGGACGAGCTCGGGCGGCAGGAAATCGAGCAGCTCTTTGGGACTGAAGCCAGGCGGGAAATTTATCTGCACCTTGAGGCGCTCCTCCGCTCCATCCTGTTCAGCGACCGGGCCGAAGCCCGGTTGGCCGGGATCCTGGCGGAAAACTTGCGGCAGGCCGCCGCCCGCGGGGCAACCATCAATGATCTTGTTCCCCTTCAGGTGATCGATTTGATTCGACCACTTGTGCTTTCGCATGCCGACCCCCTGCTGCAGCGCCTGGGGACGCAACTCCTTGAGTGGCTGATCGGTAGCTATCCGGAGAAAAAGGAAGAGGGGACGGTCGCCTGGCTCGGCAAGCCCGAGGCCCGGGAATGGATGAGGCGTGTGCTTGCGGAATCGGTCGATTCCTTTGGCCGCAAGCGGCTCGATGCACTCCTGGCCGAGGTGGATGGACAGCAGCTTACTGGTCTGTGCCGGGAATGCGCCGGCCAGATCGTGGCTGCGTGCCGAAGTGAGGACACCCTGACCAGCCTGCGGGCCTTGCTTCATCTCGGGTTTGAGCATCTGTTCGACCAGGGCCGGCAACGGGTGTCTGATTGTGCCCTTCGCTTCTTTCCCGATCAGGACGGGCGCCAGTTGCGGGGAGCGATTGGGCGAGAAGGCCTGGCCCTGTTGCGATCGGGGGCCAGCGAGCGGATGATCCACGCTATGGTGCACACCATGATCGACGCCCTGCTTGCCCGGCCGCTCGGCCGGCTCAACGATATTGTGCCCCATGGCGTCCGCCAGGGGCTGATCGAATACCTGGTGCTCACCGCCAACCGGCTGCTTCGTGAAGAAATGCCGGGGGTGATGGGGTTTTTTAATCTCAAGCGGATGGTGGCTGACAAGGTTGATGCGCTCAGTCTGCTTCAACTCGAACGGCTGTGGCTGTCGATCATGGCGAAGCGGTTCAAATACATCAATCTGTTCGGGGCCTTGCTCGGCTTGTTCATTGGCCTGGTCCATTTGGCGCTGACCAAGCTGGGGTGAATCGAACCGCCGGATTGGGCCCCTCAAAAAAGGCAAAAAAAAGCCCTGCCATCAGGCAGGGCTTTTTTTATCATCCGCTCAGGATGAGGTCATGGCGCTATCACATGCAACTCTATCCGCCGGTTTTGCTGCCTTCCCTCTGCGGTGGCGTTGTCACCGATCGGATTCTCGGCTCCATAGCCTTTGGTCTGCAAACGGCTGGCGGCAACGCCTTTGCTTGTCAGATAAACGCTCACTGCCTGGGCCCTTTGGGTGCTCAGCCGCTGGTTGCGTTTGGCTTCGCCGACGTTGTCGGTGTAGCCGGCGACCTCGAGTTTGGTGTGAGGTGTCGACGCCAACGCCGCCGCGATCCGGTCGAGTTTTTTCTGGGAGCCCGGGGTGAGGGTGGCGGTTCCCGACGAGAAGACCAGGCCTTCAAGGATAATAGCCTTGCCCTGGGGGCAGCCCAGTCCATTGACTGGCACCCCGGCAGGGGTGTTGGGGCAGAGATCGGCCTGGTCGAGTATGCCATCCTTGTCGCTGTCTGCTCCGGCGGCTTGTTGGTCGGCAGGTGGTGCCTGGGTGCCTGCGGCCGTGGGCCGCGCCGGCCCCTTGACAGCCTCCAACTGTTTCTGCAGGTCACTGATCAATGCCTGGGTGGAGGTAAGCTCCTGTTGCAAGCCGTCTCTCTCGGTTTGCAGGATTTGTGTTTTTTTGTTGACCTCCCTCATCTCATCGCTTTTGACTTCGGCTGCCGCCATGGTTGCGTCCAACTGACTGCGCAGGGTAGCGATCTGCTGGTTGAGGGTGGGAACGAGATCCTGCTGTGCCTGCAGCTGATGCTTGTCGGTCAATTCCTTGATCCGGTTTTGTGCCTCGCCAAGCTCGCCCTCCAACCGCTTCGCTGTGCCGTCGGCCGTGGCCAGCGATTCATTGCAGCGCTTGGCGGCCGCTTCACTCTCGGCCACCTTCTTTTCCGCAGCCACCTGGGCGGTCTGGGCCGCTGTCGCCTTGGCTTCGACCGCGGCGATCTGTTCCTTGAGGTTGTCCAGTCCTTTGGCCTTGGTCTCGGCAAGGGTCAAGGCATTACTTTTTTCATCAAGGGCCTTTTTCAGCGAGTCGATATCCTGGGTCAGGGCCTGGGCCGCGGCCAACTGACTGGCCAGGTTTGATTTCTCCTGCTCCAACTGCTTGAGGGTGGCGTCGCCGGTTTCGGCCTGCTTGGCCATCTCGCCCAATCGTGCCTGCAGCGCGGTCAGGGTCTGCGTTTGCTTGGCGGCGTGCTCAAGGGCTGTGTCCTTCTCGGTCAGGCTTTTGGTGAGTTGTTCGTTTTGCGCTTGCAGCGCGGTCATTTCCTTCAGCTTGCCCTCGGCCTGGGTCAGGGCAGCGGCCTGGGCCTCGAAGGAATTTTTCATGGTCAGCAGGTTGTTGTGATCGGCCAGCAAGTCCTGCAATTGGCTGGCAAGCCCGATCTTTTCATTGTGCAGCGAGGTGGTGGCCGCGGTCAGTTCATCGATCTTGGCCTGGGTCTTGCCCAGCGCCGCCACCTTTTCCGTAAGTTGGGTCTGCAGGGCTTCCTTGCTCTCCATGGCTGCCGTGCGGTTTTGCTCGGCTTCCCTCTGGGCGGCCCGCATCTTGGCCAGGGCCGCTTCGAATTCCATGGCTCCCTTGCGGCTGTTTTCGAGTTCGGCGGCGCAACGCTCCAGCTCCTTGACGGCCTTGTCTTTGTCCTTGGTTAAGGGGGCGATCTGTTGATTGAGTTGCTCGATCCGGGCGGCTGATTCCTTGCTCATCCGGTCAAATTCCCGGCTGCGCTCATCAAGCAGACCTTGCACCGTGGCCACGGCCTGGGGTTGGCTGCCAACCTCCTGCCTGAGCGATTGGATGGTCAGGACCGCCTTGTCCAAGGCCTCTTTTTTCTCGGCCAGCGCTTGTTCCACCACCTTTTTCTGCTCGCCGAGCGCATTGGCCTGCTGTGCCTCTTCTGCACCTTTGCGTTCGGTCTGTTCTAAATCTTTTTTGGTGGCGGTCAACTGATCCATGGTTTCAGCGAGCTGCGCCTTGACCTGGTCGGCGGCCTTGATTTGGTTCTGGAGCTGTTGCTGGGCCTTGGTCAGCTCCGCCTCCTTCTCCTTGGCGGCTTGGGCGCGCTGAGCGTCGACGGTCTGCATGGCGGCGAGTTTTTGTTGCAACTGCGCCAATTCATCCTGGGCGCCCTTCAATTCGGCCGCGTTTTTCTCTTGGGCAGTGGCCAGCTTCTGTTGCTGGTTCAATTCCTGGCGGAGCTGTTCAATCTGCGCCTTGAACTGATTGGCGGCGGCGATCTGGCTCTGGAGCTGCCGCTGGGCCTCGGCCAGCGCCGCCTCCTTCTCCTTTGCGGCTTGGTCATTCTGGCTGCCGGCGGTCTGCATGGCGGCGAGCTTCTGCTGCATCTGCGCCAATTCGTCTTGGGCACCCTTCAATTCATCCTCGTTTTTCTCTTGGGCGATGGCCATGGCCGCCAGCCGGTCTTCCTGTTCCTTCTGCATCCTGCCGGCGGTCTCGGTGGCCTGCTTCTGCTGCTGGTTCAATTCCTGGCGGAGCTGTTCGATCTGCGCTTTGGTCTGGTTCAGTTCGGCGGTGATTTGTCCTTTTTCTGCGGTCAGAGCCTTGATTTGCTTGGTCAGCTCCTCTAACTGTTTGGCCGGGGACTCGGCACCTGAGGCCACTTCAGCCTGCTGGGGGTGTTGCCTGGCGACGATGGTTTCCTGGACATCGAGCAGTTGCTTGATCCGCTGATCTTTCCTCGCTGATTCGTCCTGTGGTTGTTGGGTTTTTTCATCGGCCGGGGTCTGGGGGTGTTCCATCGGCGCCTGCACCTTCAGTTGGCACGGCGCTGGCGCCTGGTGCCGCCTGGTGGCAGGGGCTGCCGTGGCCGAGGCGTCCGCGCCATGCTTTTCGGCCTGCACTTGGTGCGCTGAAATCTGGTTCCGTTCTTTGGGGATCTCGGTTTCCCGGATGATCTTGCTGTTGAAGTTGGCGAGCGCAACGTAGGCCGCTAGGCCGGCGATGGAGAGAAGGATGAGTCGGATTTTCATGGCGCGTGTGGTCGTAGAGTTGAGGTCACATAAAGAAGAATTTAGCTGCGGTCATGCTCAAGTTTGAGCCACAGGGTGGCCAACGGCGGCAAGGTCAGCGATAGACACTGATCAAAGGTGTGGCAGGTTGCGGGCAGAGTGGTGTGCACCGGCCCGCTGTCGACCCCGCTGCCTCCATAAATGGTAAGGTCTGAATTGATCAGCTCCCGGTATGCACCGGCCTTAGGCACGCCGATGCGATACTGATGACGCACCATCGGGGTGAAATTGCAGACCACGATGATGAACTCTTCCGGGTTTTTGCCAAAGCGGAGAAAGGATAAAACGGAATTATCGGAATCGTTGGCGTCGATCCAGCGGAAACCGTTCCAATCGAAATCGACCTGGTGCAAGGCCGGCTCGGAGCGGTAGACCAGGTTGAGATCGCGCACCAGGCGTTGGACGCCTTGGTGGCTCGCCACCTCCAGGGCCATCCATTCCAGGCCGGTGTCGTGGTTCCATTCCTGCCACTGGCCGAATTCGCCGCCCATGAACAGCAGCTTTTTGCCGGAATAGCCCCACATGAAACTGTAATAGGCGCGAAGATTGGCGAATTTCTGCCATTCGTCGCCGCCCATCTTATTGAGCAGCGAGCCCTTGCCGTGCACGGCTTCGTCGTGGCTCAGCGGCAGGACAAAATTCTCGTGGAAGGCATAGAGCATGCCAAAGGTCATCTGGTTGTGGTGGAACTTGCGGAACAGTGCATCCTTGCCCATATAGCTCAAGGTGTCGTGCATCCAGCCCATGTTCCATTTGAGACTGAAGCCGAGGCCGCCGATATAGGTGGGCCGGCTGACCATGGGCCAGGAGGTCGATTCCTCGGCAATGGTGAGCACCCCGGGGAAAACGCCGTGCAGGGCCTCGTTGACCTTGCGCAGGAAGCTGATGGCGGCCAGGTTTTCCCTGCCGCCGTATTCGTTGGCAATCCATTGCCCTTGCTGGCGTGAATAATCGAGGTAGAGCATGGAGGCCACCGCATCGACCCGGAGACCGTCGATGTGGTACTTGTCGATCCAGAACAGGGCGTTGGAAATGAGAAAGGAGCGAACTTCGTTCCGGCTGTAATTGAAGATCATGGTGCCCCAGTCCTGGTGCTCGCCCTGCATGGGGTTGGCGTGGGCATATAACTGGGTGCCGTCAAAGTTGTTCAGGCCGGCTCCATCTTTGGGGAAGTGGGCCGGGACCCAGTCCAGCAGCACGCCGATGCCGGCCGCATGGCACTCGTCGATCAAGAACATGAAGTCTTCGGGGCTGCCGAAGCGGGAGGTCGGGGCGAAAAAGCCGAGCACCTGGTAGCCCCAGGAGCCGTCGAAGGGGTATTCGGCGATGGGCAGCAGCTCGATGTGGGTGTAGCCCATTTTCTTGACATAGGGAATCAGTTCGGCGGCCAGCTCACGGTAGGTGAGGTAGCGTTGGCCCCAGTTGGTATCCGGTATCCGGCGCCAGGAGCCGAGATGGACCTCGTAGATCGAGATCGGGCTGTCCAGAGCCTGGCGGCGCGCGCGGCTGGCGATCCATTCCTGGTCCCGCCAGGCGTAGCGGTCGAGATCGACGACCACCGAGCCGGTGCGCGGCCGTTCCTCCATGGCGAAGCCAACGGGATCGGCCTTGTCGAGCCGTTCGCCCGTCTGGGTGGTGATCCGGTATTTGTAGACCGTGTGCTCGCCCAGACCAGGGATGAAAAGTGACCAGATTCCGGCATCGGACGAATGCATGGGATGCTGGCCGGAACTCCAGTCGTTGAAATCGCCGATCACTTCGACCTGGTGGGCATTGGGGGCCCACACCGCGAACACGACCCCTTGGTTCTCTCCGTGGAGGACCAGATGTGCACCCAGCTTCAGGTAGGCGCGTTCGTGCGTTCCTTCACTGATCAGATAGCGGTCGTAATGGCTGAGCCATTCCGCCGGGACAGTCCTTCCGGCCGGGATATCGTGCTCCATGGTCTCGTGCGCGCCTCTCTCGGTTGTAAGGTTGCAAAAACTTTATTAACTTACCGTATTGACCGATGGATGTCATGGAGAATTGTCGCCATTCTCCCGACAAATTGCTATCGCTCCATCCTGCTCAGGCCAGGCAGCGGCGGAGTATGGCCGCAACCCGTTCCGGGGTGAAATCGGCAAGTCTCCAGACCCGGGCCAGGCCGCGGGTATTGTCGGCGATACGGGGGATGTCTGCTGCGGGGATGCCGAGATCATTCAAGCTCAGTGGCGCGTTGACCCTTGCCAGCCAGTCCGTAAATCGGGCGATGGTCTGCTCAGCCGCCAGCTGTGGATCGGGTTCGGTGAGCGCGAACAACCTCCGGCCGAGGCCGGCGATCCGTTCGGCCAGGGTCTGCTGTTGATCCTTAAGCCAGCCGAGCAGGATCACGGCCATACCGGCGCCATGGGGGACGTCGTAGAGTGCGCTTAAGGAATGCTCGATCAGATGCATGGGAAAGCCGACCCGGCCGAGGCCGGCCGCGGTCAGGCCGTTGAGGGCCAGGCAGGCGGTCCACATCAGGTTGGCGCGGCCGTGATAATCAAGGGGATCGCGCAGGCAGCGGTCGCAGGCGGTCATGCTGTTTTCGATCAACCCTTCCATCAATCGGTCCTGGATCGGGGTGTCGGGGTCAGCGGTGGTCAGATAGAATTCCAGCAGGTGGCTGATGGCGTCAATCGCGCCGAAGGCCGTGTGGTTGGGTGGCACGGTGCAGGTGGCCAGGGGGTCGAGGATCGAGGTTTTGGGGTGGAGCAGGCGATGGCCGAACCCGAATTTCTCCCCGGTGGCCCCGTTGGTGAGTACCATGCCCGAGTTCATCTCCGAGCCGGAGCCGGCCAGGGTGAGCACCGTGGTCACCGGCAGGGCGCTCTTGAGGCTTTTCTTGCCGGTGAAGAATTTCCACACATCGTGCGCGGCTGGAACGCCGGCGGCTATGGCCTTGGCGGTATCGATGACCGAGCCGCCGCCCGCGGCCACAATCACCTCCGCCTGCCGGGCCCTGGCCAGGTCGATGCCCTGGCGGGCGTGGGTAAGCAGGGGATTGGCGCGCACCTCTCCGTGCTCGACCACCTCAAGGCCCGCAGTCCGCAATGAGGTGAGAATCCGCTGGTGCAGACCGCTCTGCTTTAAGCTTGCGCGGCCATAGACCAACAGCGCCCGTTTGCCCCAGGCCCTGGTTTCCGGCCCGATGGCCTCGATGGTGCCTTGGCCGAACAGGATCTTGGTTGGATTATGAAAGACGAAATTGTGCATGAAGCTATCCGGCAAAAGAAAAAAACGGTTGCCTGCCGCCCAAGTGGTCCGATGGCCGCTACCAGAAATGCCAGGAATCAGTGGAGTAGACCAACAGGGCCAGGGAGATGTTGGTGACCGCATGGGCTGTAATGCAGGCGATCAGATCCTGCCGGCGGATGAGGAGCCAGGCCATCAGGAGGCCATAGGCCACGGCGGCCGGCCATTCGGCCATGGTGTGGCCGGCGGTGAAAGCCAGGGTCGAGAGGATGATTGCCGGCCATGACCAACTGCCCGGCGCCACCTCATTGATGGAGCGATGATCCAGGGCGACCTGGAGCGGATTGGGTTGCCCGGTCCGCCGGGCTTGATCCCATTGGAAAGCCAGGCGGAAGGCGAATCCCCGCATCATCAGCTCCTCGAACAGGGGCACCACCAGCCCGGCGCTCAGCAGGCGCAGGAGGAAACTCTGTACGGTCCAGGGGCTTGCCCCGTCCGAATGGACAAAGGGGGCCAGCAGGGCGATCCACAGCAGTAGACCGGCCAGCCCGACAAGCGTGCCAGTAGCGATCGACCCCCAAACCGATCTGGGGCCGGTGAGGGGACAGTACCAGCGCCAGGCCCAGACGAGCAGCAAGGGGACAATAACCAGGCGGAACAGGTAGTTGATGTGCGGCGCCAGGACATCGGACAGGAGCGAGGCGATCCCCACATAGGCCAGGTAGGGCAGGGCGTAGGGCAACAGGAGCTGACGGTTGGTGATCATGGCGCGCCGGAGACTCAGTCGTGGTCAGCCGGTTGCCGGTTCCGGGCCTTCTGTTCCGCTTTGTCTCGTTTGCGGGTGCGGATGAAATCGGCCACCGCCCAGACCAGGAGGACACCGCTGGCGATCTGGTTGAACAACTGGTGCTTGAGCATGTCCGGATTGGTGGTGAACCAACCGTCGTACGCGCACCAGAGGCCCAGGCCGGCGAGCAGCACAGGAAAGACATAGGGGCTGATCTGGGGAGGGGCGGGTTTCTTTTGTTCTTTATCCGTCATGGTGATGAAGAAGATGCGCAAGGGTTGATGGGCATGCCGGACGAAAACGCCCGGCTCAAATGAACAAAATCTTCTAGGGCCAGGGTCTCCGCCCGGACCGAGGGGGCCAGGCCGCAGGCCTCGATGGTACGGACCAGGGAGGCCTTGTCCGGGGCCAAACCAGCACTGGCCAGGCCGTTGAGCAGGGTTTTGCGCCGCTGGCCAAAGGCGGCATGTACGATCCTGGCGAGCAGGGCGCGATCGAAATCGCCCAAGGCCTGTACCCGTGCCGGCCGGGGTTGAAAAATGATACGGATCACCAGGGAGTCGACCTTGGGACGGGGGTGGAATTCCGCCGGGTCAACCGCCAACAGCGGCCGCACCTCGGCGCAAGCGGCGAGCAACACTGTGGGGGCGCCGTACTCCTTGGTGCCCGGCTGTGCCATCAGCCGCAGGGCCATCTCCTTTTGCAGCATGACCACGGCGAAATCCATCCGTTCGGCGCGGTCGATCAGGCGGAAGAGAAAAGGACTGGAGATCGAGTAAGGCAGGTTGGCAACGATTTTCAGCCTCTGGTTTGGTGCGGCCAGGGCGGCCAGGTCGACCTTGAGCACATCGGTGTGGATCAATTCGACATTGGCGGGCAGATCCTGCTGCTCCTGGTGGAGGCGGACAATGCCTGCGTCGGCCTCCAGGCCGATGACCTGGGCGCAGGCCGCTGCCAGCGGCCGGGTGAGGGCGCCCAGTCCAACCCCGACCTCGATCACCCGATCGTCGGGATGGAGCCCGGCCAGATCGACGATCCGTTTCGGGGTGCGCTCGTGCACCAGGAAATTCTGCCCCAGTTTTTTGTGGGGGGCCAGGCCCTGGCGTTTAAGGAGGTGTGAGGTGGACCGTACAGTCATGGCACACTAGTTAAGCGGTGAGCGGGAATAGGCGTCGGCATCGGCTTCTGCCAGATGGTTGCCTAAAAATCTGTAGTAGCCGGCCAGGCCGATCATGGCGGCATTGTCGGTGCACAGCGCCGGGGCTGGCAGGAACAGCTCAAGCCCGTTATCGGCACAGCGTTCCGCCAGTACGGTCCGCAGTCGGGGGTTGGCCGCTACCCCGCCGCCGAGCACTACCCGGCCATGGCCGGTCCGCTCGGCCGCGGCCAAGGTTTTGTCCGCCAGGACATCGACCACTGCCTCCTGAAACGAGGCGCAGATATCGGCCACGCTTGGGCCTTCACTCTGGCTGCGGCAAGCGTTGATCTGGGCGGCCACCGAGGTTTTGAGACCGCTGAAGCTGAAGTCGAGACTGTCCGCATCCAACCGGGCGCGGGGAAAGGCGATGGCCGTCGGATCGCCCTCGGCGGCCAGGCGGCTGATCATCGGTCCGCCTGGATACCCGAGTCCCAGCAACTTGGCCACCTTGTCAAAGGCCTCGCCGGCGGCATCGTCCCGGGTTCTGCCCAGGCGGGAGAAAGTCAGGGGATCGTCAACTGAAAACAGCGAGGTGTTGCCGCCGGAAACGATCAGGGCGGTGTAGGGAAAGGCCGGCCGCGGATCTTCGAGCAGGCAGGACAGCAGATGGCCGGCCATGTGGTCGACGCCGACACAGGGCAGGCCGCGTACCAGGGCCAGGGCCTTGGCAAAGGTGAAGCCGACCAGCAGCGAACCGACCAGACCCGGTCCTTGGGTGGCGGCGACCAGGTCGATGTCGTCCAGTCCGACCCCGGCCTGTTCCAGGGCCTGGTCGACCACCGGCCGGATCATTTCGATATGGCGGCGCGAGGCCAACTCCGGCACGATGCCGCCGAAGCGGGCGTGGATCTCGTTCTGGCTGCTGACCACCGAGGAGCGGATCCGGCTCTCCGGTTCAAGAACAGCCGCTGCCGTGTCGTCGCAGGAACTTTCAATGGCAAGGATAAGCATGGGTCGCCGGTTGCAATCGCCTCGTATCAATGTTATCTGTATTCCAGGTTGTTCGCTCGCTCTGGGCAAGGCAGCCAATCCCTGCCAGGCTTCAAATATCAATGATACACCATAACACGCCCATCGCCTCATCAGAAAACGGACTTGTCGATCTCTTCGCCCGCTCCATTTCCTACCTGCGGTTAAGCCTTACCGACCGCTGTAACCTCCGCTGCCGGTACTGCGTCACCGAAGAGGAGGCCAACGGCTGCCTGGCCAGGCTGGCCCACGACGAGTTGCTCTCGTACGAGGAGCTCTTACGGGTGGCCCGGGTGGCGGTGGCCATGGGCATAACCAAGGTCCGGCTCACCGGGGGCGAGCCCCTGGTGCGCCGCAACGTCATGGGGTTCATCCGCGACCTGACCCGGATCAAGGGGTTGGACGACGTCCGGATCACCACCAACGGCGTGCTGCTGGAACGCTACGGCCGGGAGTTGTACGAGGCCGGGGTGACCAAGGTGAACATCAGCCTCGATTCCTTCAAGCCCGAGCGGGTGGCCGCGATCACCGGAGTTGATTGTTTTAACCAGGTCTGGCGCGGGGTGGAAACCGTGCTGGGCTTAGGTTTTTCACCGGTGAAGCTCAATATGGTGGCCATGCGCCACCTCAACGACGACGAGCTTGCCGATTTTGCCCTGCTGTCACGGCGACTGCCGGTGCAGGTGCGGTTCATCGAGTTCATGCCCATCGGCGGATCCAGCCGTTGGAACGCCGATACCTACATCGGCACCGATGAAATCATGGCCCGCATTGCCGCCCTGGGCGAGCTGATCCCCATGGAAAAAGAACGCAACGACGGTCCGGCCAAGGTGTATCGTCTCGGGGCGGATGCGGTGGGGACGCTCGGCTTCATCAGCCCGATCAGTCACCATTTCTGCAGCCGGTGTAACCGGTTGCGCCTGACCTCGGCCGGCGGGCTCCGTTCCTGCCTGCTCCATGATCAAGAAATCGATCTGCGCGCGGTACTGCGCGACGGCTTCGATGATTCGGCGCTGCGCCAGGCCATGCTCACCGCCATCCGCAACAAGCCCGAACGTCATCATTTAGACGAGCAGCGCCGCTCCGGCAGCGACTGCCACGGGCGGATGTCACGCATCGGCGGCTGATCGCCCGGCGGCCTCAACCCGCTTTTTTAAGTAAATGGCTATGAACGAAAGTCAGCAACTTTGATTTGCGCCGGTAAGCTGGGTAGAGCGTCGCGAAACCCAACATTGGGGTTTTCGCAGGGTCATCCTGTACAGGCCGCCCTCATCTCATCAAGAAAATGCTGAGTGTTGCATAGAGCCACTTCTAAGTATTGCCCTGCCGGAGTTGTTCCAATTCGCTCCAGCGATCGTAGAGTCGCTCGGTTTTTCCCTGCATCTCCTGCTGTTCCTGCCAATACCGCTGCAACTGGGCCGGATTGGCCATCACCTCCGGCGCGGCCATAAGCGCCTCCAACTCGCCCAACCGGGCTTCGGCGGCGAGGATTTTTTCCTCCATCTGGTCGTATTCGCGCTGATCCATGTACGAGAGCCTGCCCGGCTTGGCCAGCTTGGCGGCAGGTTTTTCCCTGGTCTGCGGCTCTTTGCCGGCGGCGGCTTGCCGTTCCCGTTCCTCCAGCATGGCCAGCCATTGGTCGTAGTCGGCGAAATATTCGGCCCGGCCGGCACCGTCGAACCCGAGCACCAGGTTGCAGACCCGGTCGAGGAGGAAACGGTCGTGGGTGACCAGCACCAGGGCACCGGGAAACTCGCCCAGGCTTTCTTCCAGGACATCGAGCGAGGGGATGTCAAGGTCGTTGGTCGGCTCATCCAGTAACAGAACATCCGCGGGCTGGAGCATCAATCGGGCAATGAGGATGCGGGCCTGTTCGCCGCCCGAGAGCCGGTAGACAGGGGTTTCCAGCTGGTCGGTCCGGAAGAGGAAGCGCTTGGCCCAGGTGACCACATGCAGCGATTGGCCCTGATAGATGACGCTGTCGCCTTCCGGGGCCAGTGCCCGGCGCAGGGTGGCGTCGGGATCGAGTGCATGGCGCCGCTGATCGAAGCTGACCACGCGCAGGCCATCGGCCATGGCGATGGCGCCGGCGTCCGGCAAAAGGCCGCTGCGGCGGGTGGTGGAGGCCAGAATCCGCATCAGGGTCGATTTACCGCTGCCGTTGCGGCCCAGCAACCCCAGGCGCAGGCCGGGGGTGAGGTCGATGTCCAGGTCGGTGAACAGGGTCTGGCCGTTGAAGCCCTTTTCCAGGCCGGTGGCGGTCAGCAGCTTTTTGGTCTTGCGGCCGGTGGCGTCAAAGGTGATGCCCACCTGGCTTAAGGCGCGGTTCCGTTCCCGGATCTCGCCAAGTTCGTCCTGGAGGCGGCCGGCCTCCTCGATCCGGTAGCGGGCCTTGGTGGTGCGGGCCTTGGGGCCGCGGCGCAGCCATTCGGTCTCGCGGCGGACCTTGTTGGCCAGCCGTTCTTCCAGGTTTTGGCGCTGGAGCAGATAATCGGTCTTTTTTTCGAGGAAATCGGCGTAGCCGCCCCGCACCTGGAACGAGCCTTCGGGGTAGACCGGGGCCAGTTCGACCACTCGGTTGACCGTGTTTTCCAGAAAGCGCCGGTCATGGCTGACCATGAGCACCGCCGCGGGAGACTCGGGCAGGGCCACGCCGAGCAGGCGTTCGAGCCAGAGGATGCCCTCGATGTCCAGATGGTTGGTCGGCTCGTCCATGACCAGGATATCGGGCCGGTTGACCAGGGCCCGGCAGACGGCCAGCCGTTTGCGCCAGCCGCCGGAAAGCAGGCGGACCGGCTGCTGAGGGTCGGGAAATCGGGCCTGGCTCAACAGGGCGTTGACCCGGTTGTACCGCTCGGTTTCGTCGATGTCGAGGCCCTCGCAGGCGGCATGGAGGTTGCCGGCGCAGCCAGCTTCCTCGACCAGGATATCCTGCTGGGACAGATAGCCGATGCGGAGCAGCTTCTGGGTAAAAACAGTGCCGCTGTCGGCTGGCTCCAGGCCGCACAAGATCTTGAGCAGGGTCGATTTGCCCGAGCCGTTGGGGCCGATCAGGCCGACGATATCGCCGCTATTGATGACCAGGGTGACCCCGGAAAACAATACCTGGGCGCCGAAGGCCTTGGTCAATCCCTGACAGCTGAGGAGGGCGCACATAGGGTGGTCGCGGTTTACCGGAGTTGGCCGCCTCAGTCGGGGCGGCCGTTGAGATTGATGTCGTCGGCGCGCGGGTAGGAGCCGAGCTGCTCGAAATAGGCGCAGATCTGCTTAAGAATGTTGCATGCCTCATAAATGACCGGATCTTCGATATGACCGATCATGTCGAGGAAAAAGAGATAGCTCCACTGCTTGTCTTTGGTCGGCCGGGATTCGATCTTGGCCAGATCGATGTTCTTGGCCGAGAGGATGGTCAGGATCTCGTTGAGCGCCCCGGGGCGGTTGATCAGGCCGATCAGGATCGAAGTCTTGTCGCGGCCGCTCTTCGAGGGCGATTTACGGCCGATGACCAAAAAGCGGGTGGTGTTGCCCTGATAGTCCTCAATGCCTGGAGTCACCACCTGGAGGCCGTAGGTGTTGATGGCCAGCGAGCTGGCAATGGCGCCGATGTTGGGGTTGTTGGCGGCCATCTGGGCGGCGGTGCCGGTGGAAAAGACATCTAGGGTGGGGACTTGGGGCAGGTTTTTCCTCAGCCAGTTGCGGCACTGGGCCAGCGGCTGAGAGTGGGAGGCCACGGTCTGAATGTCCTCGATGTTGCCGGAACGGTTGACCAGGTTGTGGGTGATGGCCAACTGGATCTCGCCGCAAATCTTGACCTTGTACTTGAGAAAGGCGTCAAGGGAATAGGTGACCGCGCCTTCAATGGAATTTTCCACTGGTACGATGCCGTACCTGACCCGCTCCTTTTCCACCTCTTCGAACACCTCGGCGATTGATTCCATGGGCAGGTATTCGGCGGTCTGGCCGAAATACTTGACCCCGGCCAGATTGGAGAAGGTGGCCTCCGGGCCGAGGTAGGCGACCGAGACCTTGCGCTGCGACAGGCGGCAGGTGGTGATGATTTCGTGGAAAATCGAGCGGAGTGCCTTGTAGGGAAAGGCATCGTGGTTGTTTTCTCGCAACCGTTCGTAGATTTCCAGCTCGCGTTGGGGGTCCCATTTGGCCCGGCTGGTTTCATTCTTGAGAAGACCGATGGTTTTGGCGCATTCGAGGCGCTCCTTGAGGAGTTCTAAAATGGTGTCGTCAATCTGATCGATGCGCTGGCGCACCTCGGGAATGCTCTGTTTCTGATCCATAATGTGTGCGTGGGAAAGATGATGGTGAAGACCAGGATTGGGCGCAAGGCGCGGTTCAAACACCTAGTCAAATTGATACTATAGCATTGTTCATCTGCCTTGAAAACAATTTCAGTGGCCCGGACAATTTTCGGATATCCTGGAAAATCAACCTGATTCGAACAGGGGCGGCTGCTTTCGAGGACAAAACCTTTGTCTGGCCAATTGTCGCGCCATGGTTGTACGGTCGGGAAGGATTGTGTTTCCCGCTTTGGCCAAAAACTTCGGTGTCGATCGAACAATTAAGCGGGATGGTGCCCAATTTGAACAGGCCAGCGGTGAACGGCTTGATCAACAGGCGGACTTGTGGTCAAAATCGATCCAGTGGCGTTGGCCGGGGTCACGGTCAGCAAAAACATGAACCCGCCCGATGCCGTCCTGGCAGAACCCTGCCCAACTATGGCAGAGGGTTTAGGGCAGGAGGCTTGGCGGCACTACATGGCGATCTGGCTGGCAATGCGGCTGAAAAAGAGTTGCCAGGCCTCGGGAGCGTTGATGATGACCGCGCCGATGGTCTTGCCCTCCCAGTCGGTCCGCTCCCAGCGCGGCTTGATGTGGAGGATCGGCAGGCCAGGATTGTCGCTGGAAAACACGGTCAGGCTCTTGGCGTCACGGTAAAGCGGTTCGGGCAGATTGCGCAGGCAGATACCCAGAGGAGAGATGTTGTCGATCTTGGCGGTAGCGCACAGGCAACCGTCGGTTACTTGCACTGAAGTGGCCTTGACAGGGATGCGTGGATGGCTGCGATTGTCAACCGGGGGTGGGACGGATGGGGCAAGATCGTGAGGGGCCGGCAGGTCGGTCTGGGGAAGGGACGGATCAATGGACCGCCGCCATCGTTGTTTGGTCGCCTGTATCAGCCGGTAGATCAAGGAGTTGTCCGGCGCGGGAATGTTGTTTGCGGGAAACGTCATCATGCCTTCCGGGAAGAAAAAAATTGAGCGGTTTCGAGTTGAGGCAGAGGGCGGAATACCTATAATTCCATATTTTTTATATTTTAGAGAGGGAAAGCGGCAAAGGCAAAGAAAAAAGGAGAGACTTGTGGGCAAAATGAAAAAGCTACGGACAGATACGCCCTGGAGGAATACAATGGCAAGTGACGGCTATATGTATTTTTTATGAAAAAACAAGGTGATAGCGATGGGTAACCGCGCATCGGTGCCACATTGGCGGACGGAATCGGCTGCAAACACCTCGGAGGGATCAAAAGGATGGAGAACGTGATCGTACTGGCAACTGGCAATCGGAATAAGTATCTGGAATTGCGGGAGGTGCTTGGCAGCCTTCCGGTCGACCTGCGCGGATTGGCCGATTTCGATCCCGCGCCCGAGGCTCTTGAGGACGGGGACACCTTCGAGAAGAATGCCCTGAAAAAGGCTCTTCATTACGCAAAATTGTTCAATGTGCCCTGTTTGGCCGACGATTCCGGCCTGGTGGTCGATGCCTTGGGTGGCAGGCCAGGAGTCCATTCGGCGAGGTATGCGGGGCTCGGGGCCACGGATCTGGCCAACTGCGAACGGCTGCTTAAGGAAATGGCCGATGTCGACAACCGGGCCGCCTATTTTGTCTGCGTACTCACCCTGGCGGCCCCAAATGGTGCGAGCCTGTCGTGGGAGGGGCGCTGCGCCGGGGAAATCATTGCCGAGTGGCGGGGTGAGC
>WRKE01000303.1 GCA_009778235.1 Pseudomonadota bacterium | reverse complement strand
TGCAAGGCCCTCACCAATAGGCAATAACCCCACTTCTCAGGCTTCCCCTTACCATCTCAAACGGTAAGATACTTAGTTTAGCAAGGGTTGGTCGGGTTTGCAATGCTTTTTTCGGCGCGTTTCGCTTTTTGCCGTAGCGCGCCTGCATTCCCTTGGGACAACGGAGGCCGAAAATACAAAAACCACCGGTGGATGTCAACGACTTTTTTCGTTTTGATTGGCTTTGCCTGAGCTTTGTTTTCAACAGGTCGAATTTGTTTTGTTTTTTGATTGCTTTCTGCAGTTGCTTTGGCGTACGATACCTAAACCTGTGACATGAAGATGGTCCTGAAGCTTTATGCCTTTTTATGTACGAGGCGCCTAGCCGGTATTCCGCATGAACCCGCAGCAACAATCTATTTTCAGAGAGATACCCAGTGTGAACGACTGCATGGGGTGGCTCATCGCATCGAAAACCCTGGACGACATTCCCCTGCAGCGGCTCAAGTTTTGCGTTCGCCACTTTTTGGATATTGTCCGGCAGTCGATCCAGACCGATCAGGCAACCAGAGGCTTATTGTCCGACCGCCAGCGGTTGCTGGACGAATTGGTCCACTATGTTCGCCATTATCATGGTCTGGGCGTACGGCGCGTCATCAACGGCACCGGCGTGATCGTCCACACCAATCTGGGCCGTTCACTGCTGCCCATGGCGGCAATGGAGGCGCTTTCCGCGGTCGGCGCCAGCTATACGAACCTGGAATTGAATCTGGATACGGGCAAGCGCGGGTCTCGCTATCAGCACGTCGAAGGATTGCTCTGCGAGCTGACCGGCGCCGAAGCGGCGTTGGTGGTCAACAACAATGCGGCCGCGGTGTTGCTTGCCCTGGAGACCCTGGCCAGCGGCAAAGAGGTGATCGTCTCCCGCGGACAACTGGTGGAAATCGGCGGCTCCTTCCGCATTCCCGATATCATGCGGCGAAGTGGGGCTCGCCTGGTGGAGGTCGGCACCACCAACCGGACCCATCTGCGCGACTACCAGGAGGCAATTACTGGCGACACCGGATTGCTGCTTCGAGTCCATTGCAGCAATTATCGGATTGTCGGCTTTACCAGCGAGGTGAACAATGCTGAGTTGATTCGGCTGGGGAAAGAACATGAGATTCCGGTGATGGAGGATCTCGGCTCTGGTTGTCTGATCGACTTGAGCCGGTTCGGCCTGAGCAAAGAGCCGACGGTCCAGGAGGCAGTGACCGGCGGCATGGACATCGTGACCTTCAGCGGAGACAAGCTGTTGGGCGGACCGCAGGCCGGAATCCTGGTGGGACGAAAACAGTACCTCGATCAAATCAAGAACAACCCGCTGAACCGGGCCTTGCGCATCGACAAGTTGACCCTGGCTGCGCTGGAATCGGTGCTTAGATTGTACCTTGATGAAGCGCAGGCGCTGCGGGAAATCCCCACCCTGGCGATGATCGCACTTCCCGAAGCAGTCCTGGCCGAGCGAGCCCAGACCCTGTGCAAGCAATGCAATGCCCTGCTGGCCGACTCTGCTGTGTTTACCGTCTTAAGCATTTGCTCCCAGGTCGGCGGCGGCGCCATGCCGGAGCAGAATTTGGCCAGTTGGGCCGTGGCCGTGGAACCCATTGGCGTCAAAATCAGCCAGTTGGAACGGAGATTGCGGCAAGGGACCATTCCGATCATTGGCAGGGTGGAAGCCGACCGGCTGCTGTTCGATCTCCGGACGATCGCTTTTGACGAAATCGATTTCCTGCTTGCTGGCCTTAAGGCCGCTCTGCAACCGGGCAAGGGTGAACAGGCCTGAACCTGGCGCAATTTTCTGTAATTTTTCTGCAACCCGTACCCCTTACGAACTGACATGCTCTCCCTGAGTGCTCTGTATATCCTGCACCGGCCCATGGCCGAAGAAGTATTGCGGCTTCTGCCCGTTCCCGCCAGCGTCACCTTTGCCGCTTTTGCCGCCGACGGCTCGCTTTGCCCTTTGGACCAGGCTCTGGCGGCGCAAGCAGCTCAGGCATCCCCGCCGGAAGCGATTGCCTCCCGCGAACCCGGCATGCGGGGTGACCAGTTGGTCGTTCCGCTGGAATTGCCTTCGGGAGAGTGCGTCGCCGTGGTGATCGGCGATGTCGATCCCGCCTTGTTGCGGAAGATGTCGGGCCGGTGGTTGCGGGAGATGCGGGCGACCTTGCTTCCAGAGCTTGAATTGGTGCATTGGGGGTATATCGATCCCGAGGCCGACTTGTACAACCGGCGCGCGGCCATGGCCTTTCTGCAGGAGGAGAGTGGCAGCGGCCCGGTTTTTTTCCTTTTGCTGAACACGGCCTTTTACCGACGGACCGCAGCGGGTAACATCCAAAAGTTGCGGGAGATCGCCGACCTGTTGCAAGCGCTGACCCGGATGCACTGTTTTTCGTTCGGCTACGGCGTGTTCGGGGTGCTGCTGCCCGCGGAAAATCGAGAACAAGCCATGAAAACGGCCCACTATCTGCAGCGCCAACTGAAGCAGGAGGGGCTGAGCAGGGTGCAGATCGGGTTTGCCCAGGTAGGCGGCGGCGAATGCCCGTTTGTGGCCAATATGTTGGATCGCCTCTGGCGCGCCCTGGCCCTGGCTGAAAAACGTGGTCCTTTCGGGTTGTGCGATATCGATACCATTGACGAGCGTTTTCCCCATCCCTTCCAGTTGAGGCAGCCCACTGTGCTGGCACGGCTGAAGCAGCACTGGCGAGGGCTCTCCCGGTTCACCCTCGTGCTGCTTGCCAGGCAGGATGCAGGTGGACAATCGGCAACGGTTGCGGCGTGGCCTGAGGTCATGGACGCTGGCCAAGGCGATTTCCTCGGTGCAGAGGAGCATCTGGCCCTGTTCATCTTGCCGGAGGCCGACGAAGCTGCGATCAAACGGGCGGTTGAGGCCATCAGAGGATATTGCCGTCAGTATTGCAGCCATGATTCGCTGGCTGTCGGGGTCGCGTCCTGGCCCTGTTTGGACTACGCCAAAAGCGACATCCCCGGCAACAGCCTCAAGGCTTTGATGCACGGTTCGTTCCTTGGTCCCGGAATGACCACGATTTTTGACCAGGTCAGCCTCAATGTCAGCGGTGATTTCTTCTTTGAGGAAGGCGATTACCGGGCCGCCATTCGTGAATACCGCCGAGGGCTCCGTTTGCGGCCCGGAGATGCGAACTTGATTAACAGCCTGGGCGTGGCCTTAGTGGAATGCGGCCAGGAACGGCAAGCATCCGCCTGTTTTAAGGAGGTGTTAGACAAAGATCCGGCCAATTACATGGCCCTGGTCAACCTCGGGCATGTGCAGCAAACCCTGGGATGGCGAGAAAAGGCATTGGAGTGTTTCGAAAAGGCCTACCAGGTGCTTGCTCAAAGCAAGGCCGCACCACAAGAGTTGCTCCTGCCTTTGGGCAAACTCTACGCCGAGCTGGGTGAGCATGCCAAGGCCTTGGCAGTTTTTGAGCATTGGCGGGGGTATCCCGGCAGTGGCCGGGAGTTTCTCCTGTTCCGTCTGCTGGGTCAGAGCTATTGGGAAAATGGACGAGGCGAGGAGGCAATCAGGGCCTGTCAGCGGGCCTTGCAGCTTTTTCCCCAGGACAGCGTCTCGCTCAGTACGCTGGGATTGTTGTACGTAGAGCAGGGAGAGGGCAACGACATCGGCTTGACCTTGTGCCGCAAGGCGCTGGCGCTGGATAATTTTAACCCGGATCACTGGTATCGGCTGGGCCGCGCTTTGCTTTATATCGGGGACCTCGCCGGGGCCGGTGCCGCGGTCAGACAATGCCAGCAATTGCAGCGCAACCATGTTGAGGGGCTGTTGCTGGCCGGCCGGCTCCATGTGCTGGGCAAAAAAAGGGCTCGGGCGAAACACTGTTTCAATCAGGCGATGGCCGCCAAAACCTGCACTATGTCCCAGGCGGAGCGGGCCAGGGCGGCGCTCGCCGAATTGACAACCTCCGGAGTCCGATCCCGGTCTTCAGCTCGAGGCGAGCTTGCAAGAAAACTTGCTGATCACGCATGAAATGCTTCAACATCAACGGATATTTCTGCTAACCTGCAACTGGAACAACTTGTGGGTTTTCAGCGAACAATGCATGAGGAGCAGCACCTATGGCCCAAATTGATGCTTTTTTCAAGTTGATGAATGATGAAGGCGCTTCCGATCTTCATTTGACTTCCGGGCAGCAGCCGCTTTTACGTGTCCGGGGCGATATGGAGCGCGTGAAGTTCAAGGTGCTTGATAACGATTACTTAAAAAGCATGCTCTATGAGATTTGCCCGGAGGACAAAATCAAGGTTTTCGAGGAACGCGGCGACCTCGATTTCGGTTACGAGATTCCAGGGCTGGCCCGCTACCGGTGCAATTTTTATCAGCAAAAATATGGTATCGGCGCGGTATTCCGCGAGATTCCCAGTGAAATCCTGACCTGCGAGCAGTTGGGGCTGCCCAAGGTGGTGTCGCGGCTGGCCTCCTTGCCCAAAGGGCTGGTGCTGGTCACCGGTCCGACCGGTTCGGGTAAATCAACCACCCTGGCCGCGATCCTGGACGAGTGCAATCGGACCAGGAAAGACCATGTCCTCACCATTGAGGATCCCATCGAGTTTGTGCATAAAAGCCAGAGTTGCGTCATCAATCACCGGGAGGTGGGCACCCATACCAAGAGTTTCTCCGCCGCCCTCCGTGGGGCGCTGCGTGAGGATCCGGACATCATCTTGGTCGGTGAGCTGCGCGACCTGGAGACCGTGTCGCTGGCCATGGAGGCGGCCATGACCGGGCACCTGGTGTTCAGCACCATGCATACCATCAATGCCATGAAGACTGTGGACCGGGTGGTGGAAATTTTTCCCGCCAACCAGCAGGAGCAGGTGCGATCCACCTTGGCCGACGCCTTGCGGGCCGTGGTCGCGCAGACCTTGTTCAAGCGGGTCGACATCCCTGGGCGGGTGGCGGCGCTGGAAATCCTGATTTGTACGGCGGCGGCTCGCAACCTGATCCGCGAGGGCAAGACCTATCAGATCCCCTCGGTCATGCAGACCGGCAAGAAGTTCGGCATGCAGACCTTGGATGATGCGATTTTTGAACTGCTGGAGAAGAAGAAGATCAGCGCCGATGATGCCTACACCAACTGCTATGAGAAGGCGCGTTTTCTGAAGTTCCTTCGCCGTCAACCTGCGGATTTCACCGAGATCTGAGCGAGGGAGATCCAGGAATCAAACTAAAAGCCGTACTGTTGCATGCAGGTGGCTAGCACCTTGCGCTGCGCCTGGTTGAGGTTGACGAACCGGGTGCGGTTGTTGAGGATCCTGGTTTTGAAGCATTTGTTCTCCACCACCTGCTCGGTGGTGGAGACGAGTTCCGCCGGAATCCGCTCCAAGGTGGTGTTGTTGCTGCAGTTGAAGATGTCCAGCTCGAGCAAATGGCTGGTTAGGGGGCGGGCCTTGTGATCCAGGTCGAAGCAGAGGCCGCCTTCGCTGATGTTTTGGATGCGGGCGTATTGGTTGGTGGCCGGGATACGGATGAGGAAGAACGGCGGCATCCTGGCGCGGAGGGAATGGCGCTGCTCCTTGCTGCCGATCGCAAAGGCAGCCAGCAGGACAAGATGCTGGCGGCAGTCGGCACAGGCGCTCGGTCGGACGGTCGGCAGGGTGGCAAGCCAGGAAGTTGATGTTCGGTCGATCAGGTTTTTGCCACCACAGGCTGGACATTTTCTGCCGAATGCCATCATCGCAATTTCTCCCATGGACTAAGCTATTTTTATTGTCCTAATCCAGTAGTATACCGTATTAGCTCCAGCCTTTCAAGTTTCACCTGCCAGGGGTCTGGCCCTTGCCGCCATGCTCAAGCCACAAGAGTGTTCCGGTCCAGGTGGTGACGCGCAGGTCCTGCCCGTCGGTCCTGGCGGTCACGGTCCCGGCTTGGTCAGTAACCAAGACCGGGATATTTTGTTGTTGCCACCGCAGGAGGTGCTCTTTGGCCGGATGGGTATTTTGATTTCGCCGGCCTGCCGAAACCACGATCAAAGCCGGGGCGACCGTGTCGATGAAGGGCGCACTGCCCGAGGCACGGCTGCCATGGTGCGGGGCCAGTAAGACATCGGATTGTAAAGCGGTCTTGGCCCGGATCAGCCTGTTTTCGCTCGTTTGGCCGATATCTCCCGGGAAAAGAAAGCTGCGCGTTTTGTACTGTAGCCGCACTACCAGACTTCGCTCATTGGTTGACCCGACCGCGGCCTGTCCCTCCACCTCGTTCATGCCGAGACAGACGATCTCCACCTCCCGGCCCCCATACAGTATGTCCCCGGCTTTGGCGACCCGCACCACGCCGCCCTGCTCCCGGATTGTCCGCATCAATGTTTCATAATTCGGCTCCTCGCCCGGATCGCCGTTGATGGTTGCCCGCTGCGGCCGGAACCTGGCGGCGACAAAGGGCAGGCCGTTGTAATGGTCCTGGTGGGGATGAGTGATGATTAATTCGTTAAGTCGCCAGATGCGTTGGCGCCAAAGAAAGGGCGCGATCAGGCCCATACCGGGGTCGAATTGTTCGGTCTGGTAGCCGCCGCCGTCTATCAGGATAGTGGTGCCGTCGGGCAGTTGCACCAGGCTGCATGATCCTTGGCCGACATCGAGGAAATTGACCGTCAGTTCCCGCCGGGCCTCGGGGAGCCAGAGCGAACTCGTGAAAGAGCAGGTCAACACCAAGGCCAGGCCCAGGGCAAGCGCCAGGTGTCGGGTGGTTTTTCCTGGCCGGAGCAGAAGCAGCAGGAGGAAATAATACAAAACAATTTCTCCCCCATTGGGGGTGATGGTCCACGCCGAGGCATGGGGGAATTCGGCCACGGCCTTGCACAACCAGATCGTCAGGTCGATACCGGGCCGACCGACCTGGCACAGGAGCAGGGCCAGGTCCGGAAAGTGCGGAATCAGGGGCAGGGCCAGCAGGCCGCAGGGCAAGGTCCACAGGCAGAGCAACGGCTCGATCACCAGATTCATGACCGGCCCGATCAGGGAGAAGCGGTTGAAGTGGTAGAGCAGGATGGGCACGGTGCCGGCGGTGGCGGCCAAGGAGACATACAGCAGGGATTGGAGAAGGCGGAGAGCCCGGGCAATTTTGGCGGAAAAGGTCGAATCCGTTTTCTCCGGGGCCAGGAACAGCGGCAGGCGGGGATAGATCAGGTTGATGGACAGGACCGCGGCAAAGGAAAGCTGAAAAGAAGGGGTGAAGAGGGCCAGTGGCATCCAGGCCAGGACCAGGAGAGCTGCGCCGGCAATCAAATGGACCAGGGTTCGCTGCCGGCGGACCATCACCGCAAACAGCACCAACAGGGCGGTGATCAGCGAGCGGACGGCAGGGACATTGAAACCGGCGATGAAAGTGTAGAAGAGCAGCATCGGCGCGGTCATCACCAGCGCCAGGGTGGGCACATGGACATGGAGCAGCAGCCAGGTGCTTCGCTTGAGCAGCCAGGTGAACAGCAGGGCGCAGAACGCCCCGAGCAGGCCCAGATGGAGTCCGGAAATGGACAGGATATGAAAGCAGCCGTTGTCTTTGAAGGCCTCAGTCAGACCGGGAGAAATGTTGACGGTGGAACCGATCAGCAGGGCCTGGAATAATCCGGTCACCTCGCGGTCGAATCGGGCGGCGAAAAAATCGGCGGCCTGCTGCCGGATTCGTTCGGGGTAAAAGGAAAAATCTTGCCAGCCGGAGCGCAACGGTTCCATCACCGACACTATCTCATGGGGTGACTGGACCCAGCCCGTAGTCAAAATATCCTGCGCCGCCATGTGCAAGTGATAATCAAAGGCTCCAGGGGTCTGGTAGTTGCGGATGCGGTCCACGGTGGCAATGACCATGATCTTCTTGCCCGGAATGAATTCCCGGTCAATGGCCCCGGGGACCGTGAGCCGGACTTTGCCCCGGATGGGTTGGAATTCGGCGGGGGCGTTGTGGTCGTGCACCAGCAGCGCTTCACTGTCCAGATTCCATCGGGTCCGCTCGCCGTCATATTCGGCCATGGTCAGCATCCGGCCGACCAGCGTCACCTTGGTTGGCTGGGTGACCAGGGTGGCGATATGGTGCGGATCGTCGACGGGTTGCAATGCCGCATAGGTATGCGCCAGACCACTCAGAAAAAAAATGAAAAGTACTGCCAGGGACCGCTGGCGGCGGATGAACAGGAAGGCGAGCAGGGGCAGGGACAAAGGGGCGGCGACAATGGCCAGTTGTCGCCAACTGACCGGCTCCCAGGAGGTGAGATGAAAAGCGACGCTGGCACCGGCAATGAAACAGACCGCAGCACTGACCAACAGGTTGTCGGTGCAGCGGCGGATCAGCTTTTCCATGAGGATCAGGAGATCCTGGACAGCAGGGGGGCGATGGCTTCCAGATGGTTGCGGACCACGCCCCGGTTGGCTAAAACACAGGCCCGAGCCGCTTCGGACATCGAACGCCGCAACTCGCGGTCAACGAGGAGACAGAGCATCTGGTTGTACAGGCTGTGGTCCGAGTCGACTTGGTTGGCGCCGCCGCAACAGATCAGTTCCGCGGCGATCTCGGCAAAATCCTCCATGTGCGGGCCGAAAAGGACGGGCACTGCGGTCGCGGCCGGCTCAATCGGATTGTGACCGCCCGCGGCAACCAGGCTGCCGCCGACAAAGGCCACGTCGGCCATGGCATAGCACCCGGCCAACTCGCCGATGGTGTCGAGGATGAGCAGTGGTCCCCGGTCCTGGTGCTCAAGGCTCCAGCGGCGGCAGGTCAGGCCGTATTGGCTGGCGAGTTCGACGATTTCTTCGGCTCGCTCGACGTTGCGCGGTGCCAGCACCAGTTGGAGATCGTCGATTTGGGCCAGCAGTTGCCGGTAGACCTTAAAAAGGATGGCCTCCTCGCCGCGATGGGTCGAACCGCACACCCAGAGCAGCGGAGCCACTGAAAATCCGTGTTGTTCCTTCTGGATGGCAAGGGCCCCATGGTTGATCGTTGCCCCGCTCAACAGGCTGGTGTCGAACTTGAGATTGCCTAGGGTAACAACCTTATCCCGCGCAACCCCCAAGGTGACCATCTGGTCCGCATCAACGGCGGTCTGCATGGCCAGCAGGGAAAACGAACGAAACATCGGCAAAAAGAAACGGGAAAACCGGCGGTAACGGGTCATGGAGGCCGCCGAGATTCGGCCATTGACCAGGACTGCGGGGATTTGCCAGCAACGGAGGCGCCGGAGCCAGTGCCACCAGAAATCGGTTTCCACCAGCAGGAAGAGCTCAGGCCGGATCACCTGGAGGAAATAGGGTGCCACCCAGCCCAGGTCCACCGGTGCGGCCAAGATGAGATCGACGTGGGGGGTGAGCAGCTTGCGGGCCACTTCCTCCCCGGCCCTGGTGGTGACGGAAAAGAGAATCCGCGCCTGGGGATAAGCGATCCGCAGGCCATGCACCAGGGGTGTCGCAGAGGTGACTTCGCCCACCGAGAGGGCATGGATCCACAAGGTTGGGCCGCCAGCCGGGGGAAGTTCTTTTATTTGCGCGGCCAAACCCCATCCCAACCTTTTGCCGATCCGGCCGCGATATTTCTTCCGCCAGGCCAGGGGGATGAAAACCGGCAACAAGGCCAGGGTCAGGAGCGTGGTGAGACAGGAGTAGAGCTGCAACATCGACAGGTTATCCTTCAATGGGGTGGCGCACTTTTTTGTTTTTGTTGTTGATACCAATATGTTGTCCTGCTGTCCAAGGAGAAGCGCCTGGGCGGCTCGAGCTGGGATGAGTACGGGGAGATGTTCGCATGTTTGTGCTCATTGGAGAGTCATTGTGGATTAAGCCGGTTGATGATGCTATGATGTTTTGTATGCCGATCTATTTTGTGAATTTTGTTCTTGCAAGGGAATAGCGTTTTTCCGGGGGTAAGTGTTTTTTTAGTTTTTTTGCGGAGACCTTGGCCGATGCTTGACGATATAAGTCTGAAAATATTAAATATATTGCAGGATAAGGCCCGCATTCCCAATATTGATGTGGCCCGGCAGGTGGAGATGGCGCCTTCGACGGTTCTGGAACGCATCCGCAAAATGGAACGCCAGAGGGGTATCGACGGCTACGAGGTGCGCCTCAACCCCGTCCAGTTCAACCGCCGCCAGATCGCCTTCATCGAAATCCGCTTCTGCTCGGTGGGCGACCTTCCGGAAACCGGCGAGGCCCTGGCCGCCATTCCCGAGGTGCAGGAGATGCACTATGAGGCCGGCGAGAATTGCTGTCTGGTCAAGGTGCGGGTGGACGGCCCCACCGAACTGGCGGCCCTGATCCGGGAAAAAATAGCTGTCATCAAGCAGGTCGCGTCCACCAGGACCGCGGCCGTTCTCCATACCTACAAGGAAACCGCGCGCATTCCCATCCGCGGTTGAGCACACGAGGTCCGCCCATGCCGATGTCCCAAGCCTTCAAAGATCGTCTTTTTCCGCACCTTCCCACCATCGTCGCCCACTATGGCACCCCCTTCCATGTCTACGACGAGGCAGGCATCCGCGAGACCGGCCGCCGACTTACCGAGGCCTTCGCGGGTATTGTTGAGTTCCGCGAGTATTACGCGGTCAAGGCCCTGCCCAACCCCGCGGTGATGGCCCTGATGCGGGACATGGGCTTCGGCTTTGATTGCAGTTCGGTCACCGAGCTGATGCTGGCCCGCCAACTGGGGGCACGGGGGGAGGAAATCATGTTCACCTCCAACAACACCAGTCCGGCGGATTTTTCGGCCGCCGCCGCCGAGGGCGGCTGCATCCTCAACCTGGATGACCTCACCTTGGTCGACAAGGTGGAGCAGATGCCGGAATTGATCTGCTTTCGCTACAACCCCGGCGCGCGCCGCCAGGGCAACGCCATCATCGGCAAGCCGGAGGAGGCCAAGTACGGGGTCAGCCATGACCAGATCATCGAAGCCTACCGGCAGGTCCGGGCCAAAGGGGCGAGGCGGTTCGGCCTGCACACCATGCTGGCCTCCAACGAGATCGACTACAGTTACATGGTTAAGACCGCGGCCATGTTGCTGGAACTGGTGGAGACCATCCATGCCGAGTTGGGCATTGACTTCGAGTTCATCAATATCGGCGGCGGGCTCGGCATCCCTTACCAGCCAGGGATCGATCCCTTAAATATTAAGGCCATGGGTGAGGAGATCACCGCCCTGTTCGTCGCTTTCAAGGCCCGCAACGGTTACTGCCCGGCCCTGTTCATGGAAAGCGGCCGCTATATGACTGGTCCGCACGGGGTTCTGGTGACCCGGGCCATCAACCGCAAAGACATCTATCGCACCTATATCGGCGTGGACGCCTGCATGTCGGCCCTGATGCGGCCGGCCCTCTATGGAGCTTACCACCATATCGAGGTCCTGGGCAAGGACGGCGCGGCCGGCACCGAGGTGGTGGACGTGGTGGGCTCGTTGTGCGAGAATAACGACAAGTTCGCGGTCCAGCGGGAGTTGCCCGTTATTGCCGACGGCGACATTGTAATCATTCAAGATTCCGGCGCCCACGGGCATGCCATGGGGTTCAACTACAACGGCAGGCTTCGGCCCCAGGAGTTGCTCTTGGGCCAGGATGGCACTGTGCGGCTCGTCCGCCGCGAGGAACGCCCCGAGGACTATTTCGCCACCCTGCAGTTTACGGAAAAGGTGCTGCGGCTGTGAGGGGGCTTGCTTGAACCTGCTGCTGCTCGATCCGGCTGAGCTTGATCAGGACATGGTCATCATCGGCGGCCGTCGGGCCGAGCATCTACTGCGGGTACTCAAGGTGGAGGCGGGCGATACGGTACGGGTGGGGGTGATCGGCGGTATGGTGGGCCACGGCCGGGTGGCGGCGATCGAGGGAGAAACCGTGCGGCTGGCAATCGAGCTTTCGCATGAGCCGGAATGCGGGCTGCACCTTGAATTGATCCTGGCCCTGCCACGGCCGATCATGCTTCAGCGGATCCTCAAGCAGGCCACGGTGCTGGGGGTACGGCGCTTTCATCTCATCCGCTCGCAACGGGTCGAGAAATCTTTCTTCCACAGTCCGGTACTGGCCCCGGAAAAGATTCGCGCCCTGCTCCTGGAAGGTATGGAGCAGGCCATGGACACCTGGCTGCCCGAGGTCCACATCCACCCGCAGTTCAAACCCTTTGTCGAAGATATCCTGCCCACCCTTGCCGGCCAGGGGCTGATCGCCCACCCCAGCGCGGACGGCGTCATGGCCGATCTGCCGCTGTCCGACGAGCGCGGGCAGCGGTTGCTGCTGGCGGTCGGCCCCGAAGGCGGCTGGTCCGACTACGAACTCGGCCAATTCCTTGCCCGCGGCTTTTATGGCTTCACCATGGGCAGCCGCATCCTCCATGTCGACACAGCGGTGGTCAGCCTGCTCGCCCAGTTGCGGCTCCTCTACGATTTGCGCAAACGCTGAGCCAGCTTGCCGGTCAAGAGGGTGAATTCCGGCAGCCGCATGGCCTGCAGACCGACCGCATAGATCGCCATCGCCACCCCTACCAACAGAGCCAACGCCCCGATCTGGGTCCACATCGCGCCTTGCTGCCAAGACGCGAGCAGTTGTTCAAGCCCCCATATCCCGCCGCACATCAGGCCGGTGGCCGCCATTATTTTCGCCAAGCCCCGCAGCAGATACCCAAGCGGATACCCGTCCAGTTTCCAGTAGAGCACTACGCTTAAAAATAGAAAGTTGAGGATCATCGCGCAGGAGGTGGACAGGGCGATGCCCCGGTGCTGGAGCGCATCGATCACCAGGAAAATGATGCCGACGTTGACCGCCACCCCGAGAAAACTGCCGATCACCGGGTAGCGGGTATTGTCGATGGCGTAGAATACCGGCACCATCACCTTGATGGCCGAATAGGCAAAGAGGCCGATGGCGTAGTAGATGAGGGCATCGGCGGTTTGGATGGTGTCGCTGCCGATGAAGACGCCGTGTTCGAAGATCAGGCGGATGATCGGCCGGGCCAGCAACATCAGACCGGCGGTGGCCGGAACGGCCAGGGCGAAGACCAGCACTAATGAGGAGGTGAAGGTCTGTTTGAGGCTGGCCAGATCCTTTTGCGCGGCCTGCTTAGCCAGGATCGGCATCACTGCGATCGACAGGGCCACGCCGAAAACACCGATCGGGAGCTGTACCAGGCGGAAGGCGTAGTTGAGCCAGGAAACCGAGCCTTCGACGCAGGTGGCGGCGAAGTTGGTGTTGACGAAGATGTTGATCTGGGTGGCCGACAGGCCGATGATGGCCGGCAGCATGAGCAGCAGGATGCGCCGCAGCCCCGGATCGAGCGGGTTGCAGGCAAACCGGAACCGGAAGCCGACCTTGAAGAGGGTCGGCACCTGGATCAGCAACTGGAGCATGCCGCCGATCAGGGTGCCCCAGGCCATGCCGGCGATGGCTGGCTGGCCGAAGCGGGGAAAGAGCCAGGCCAGGGACAGACCGCCGATGATCGAGCCGAGGTTGAAAAAGGTGGAGGACATCGCCGGCACGAAGAAGCGGCCCTTGGTGTTGAGGATGGCCATCACCATCGCTGCCAGCGAGACGCAGAGCAAAAAGGGCATCATGATCCGGGTGAGATGGACGGTCAGCTCGATCTTGCCGGGGATCAGGCTGAAATTCGGGGCGAGCAGGTTGACCAGCGGCTCGGCCCAGTAAAGGGCGGCCAGGGTGAATCCGCTGATCAGCAGGGTGAAGAACACCATGGCGTTGCCGGCCAGCCGCCAGGTGGCCTCGGCCCCCCGGTTGGTGTTGTATTCGGTGAACACGGTGACAAAGGCGGCGGAGAGCGCCCCCTCGGCAAAGAGATCGCGCAGCAGGTTGGGGATGCGGAAGGCGACGACAAAGGCGTCGATGGCAAAACCGGCGCCGAACAGGCCGGCAAAGATCTGTTCCCGGATCAAGCCGAGTACGCGGCTGCACATCACCGCGATGGAAACCGCGCCGGCGGCTCGGGCGATTTTCTCGGTGGATTTGGCGGGTTGTACTGCTGGTTCGTCGGCCATTGCTTGTTCAGTGTTTCAGCAGGTTATCGCTTGACTTTGCAATCTTAATACGAATATAACAAGGGCTCGTTTGCGCGGTCCCGATGGTTACCACGCCTGCCGTGAAAGCGCGAGGGCTTTTCTTTAATTTGCCGGCGGTGGGCCAACCTCGCGGTGGTCCGTCAATAAAACCGTGTCAGCCGTAATATTGCGTTTCGGAGCTCAAGGTGCTGTTCTCACGGCAGGTTGCGAGAATGGTCGGGTTCACCGTGAACGCCGATACAACCGTTGCATTTACTGGAGGACTTCATGCAGGACGTACAGCACATCAGGAATGTGGTTTTTCTTGGCCATGGCAACAGCGGTAAATCTTCTCTTGCCGAAGCCCTTCTGTTCACCGCCGGTTCCCTCAAACGATTGGGCAAGGTGGACGATGGCACCTCTTCCATGGACTTTGAGCCGGAGGAGAGCAAACGCAAGATTACGATCAGCACGGCCTTCAGTCAACTGACCTGGCAGAAAAACGATGTGTACCTCATCGATACCCCCGGTGATGACAACTTTTTCAACGAGACCCGCTTTGCCGCCCAGGTGGCTGACAGCGCCATCCTCACCGTGGGCGCGGTCATGGGCGTGCGGCCGCAGACCGAGAAATTCATTGACCTGATCAAGGAACACAACCTGCCTTGTCTGATCTGCGTCACCAAAATGGATCGGGAGCGGGCCAATTTCCAGAAAACGATCGACAACATCAAGCAGACCACCGGCCTTAACCCGGTGGTGCTGTACCTGCCCATCGGCGCCGAGGATCAGTTCAAGGGTGTGGTTGACATTATGGCCAACAAGGCCCTGCTGTTTGCCGACGGCAAGGCCGAAATCGCGCCGGTGCCAGCGGATCTGGCCGATGAGGCGGAGGCCATGCGCGAAGCCCTGATGGAGAGCGTGGCCGAGACCGACGACGAGCTGATCGAAAAATTCCTCGAAGAAGGCACCTTGAGCGAAGAGGAGCTGAAAGCCGGCCTGGCCAAGGCCATCAAGGAGGCCAAGCTCGCCCCGGTCTGCGCCTGTGCCGCCTTTGTGAACAAGGGTTCCAGCGTGGTGCTCGATGCCATCGTCAACCTTTTGCCTTCGCCTGACCAGCGCCCGGTGCGGGTCGGCACCGACCCCAAGGCCAAGGTCGAGGTCGAACGTCCCGGCACCGCTAATGCGCCGTTTTCAGCCCTGGTCTTCAAGACCATGGCCGATCCATTCGCCGGCCGTCTGACCATTTTCCGGGTCTTTTCCGGTACCCTCAAGGGCGACTCCTTCTACAATGCCTCCAAGTCCACCTCCGAGCGGTTTGGGCAGCTCTTCGTCATGGCCGGCAAGGAGCAGAAGCCGGTGGAACAGGCCGTGCCCGGTATGGTGGTGGCAGTGGCCAAGCTCAAGGAGACCACCACAGGCGACACCCTGTGCGACGAAGGCAATCAGATCATCTATCCGATGGTCGCGCCGCTGCCCCAGGTGATCGCCTATGCGGTCAGCGCCAAGAAGGGCGACGAGGAGAAGCTCTTCTCCTCCATCACCCGCCTGCTCGACGAAGACCTGACCTTAAAGCTCACCCGCGAGCAGCAAACCCACGAGACCCTCATTTCCGGGGTCGGCCAGGTGCATCTTGAGGTGGTGGGCGAGAAGATCAAACGCAAATTCGGGGTGGAGATGGAGCTGCGGCCGCCTCGCATCCCGTACCGCGAAACCCTGAAAGGCAAAGTCACGGTCCAGGGCAAGCACAAAAAACAATCCGGTGGCCGGGGTCAGTTTGGCGACTGCACCATCGAGATGGAGCCCTTGCCCCGGGGCGACCATTTCCAATTTCTCGACAAGATCGTCGGCGGCGTCATCCCCCAGCAATACCGTCCTGCAGTGGAGAAGGGCATCCTCGAGGCCATGGATCGCGGCGTCATTGCCGGCTATCCCTTTGTCGATCTCAAGGTCAGCCTGATCGATGGCTCCTATCACACCGTCGACTCCTCGGAAATGGCGTTCAAGGTGGCGGGATCACTGGCCTTCAAGAAAGGGGTGGTCCAGGCGAACCCGGTCTTGCTCGAACCGATCATGGAGGTGGAGGTGCGGGTGCCCAAGGATTTTGTCGGCGATGTCATGGGCGATCTCAACAGTCGGCGTGGCCGGGTGCTCGGCATGGACTCGACCGACAAATACGAGGTCATCAATGCCCACGTGCCCCAATCCGAGGTTTTGCTCTACGCCCTTGATCTCACCTCGATGACCGGCGGACGCGGCACCTTTTTGACCAAATTCTCGCATTACGAAGAGGTTCCAGCCCAGATCGCCGAGAAGATCATCGCCGAGTACAAGGAGCAGGCGGAGGAGTAGTGAGTGCTCTTCCCAGAGCGTACCGCTGCGGTGTCCTGACCCTGAGCGACAAGGGGGCGCACGGTGAGCGCGAGGACACCAGCGGGCCCCGCATCCAGGAAATGCTGCGGACCGCGGGGTATGAGGTGGCAGAATATCAACTCCTGCCCGACCGGCAGGAGTTGATCGAACAGGCCCTGAAAACCTGGGCCGACGAGCAAAAGCTCGATTTGATCGTCACCACCGGCGGCACCGGCGTGTCCCCCAGCGACCGGACTCCGGAGGCCACCAGGGCAGTGATTGAGCGGGAGATATCAGGGCTGGCCGAGGCCATGCGCATGGCCAGCCTGCGGAAAACGGTGCAGGCGGTCTGGTCGCGCGGGATCGCCGGTATTCGCGGGAAATGTCTGATCCTCAATCTGCCCGGCAGCCGCAGGGCCGCGGAAGAAAATCTTGAGGCAGTGCTGCCGGCCTTGGCGCACGGATTGGAAAAACTGCAGGGCAATGCATCTGATTGCGCTCAGATAGGCTCATGCGGCGAGTAAGGCGTTGTTGATTGCGTTGGGTTGAGGTAAATTTCGCCGCACCCTGCTCCTCCCGCGATCTTTTGAGACAGATAGAAGTTGGCCGTGATTAACGTCATGGTCAAAAGATTCTCGGAGT
>WRKE01000302.1 GCA_009778235.1 Pseudomonadota bacterium | reverse complement strand
TGGCTGCGGGGTGCCGGCGGTCGGCCGGGATGGGCACGAGTGGATGCGGGCGGCATCATCGGCCAGCGCGGCCGGGTAGCCGGCCTCAGTCACGGCCCGGATGATTGCTTGCGGCTCGCCGCCGTGCACGGTGAGCGTCCCGGCGGCCAGGTCGACTGTGGCGGTGACCACGCCGGCCACTGCCCTGGCCGCGGTCTCCACCCGTCCTTGGCAGTGTTCGCAGCTCATGTCACCCACGGTGTAGCGATGGGCGGGTTGGCTGGTCGGTGCGGATTCGGGCAAGGAAATGGTCATGGTGGCTTCTTGTCTAAAAACCTATCCGCCGTTTTTCTGGCGGGATGATGAGTTGGTGCAGGGTTGCAATGATGCCGTCAAGGGTTGCATCGTGTTGCTTACGGCCGCTTCCGGTTCGGTCACCTTGGCGGCAAGTTCCTGGTAGATGGGCACGGTCTGCCGCAGCCAGCCGAAGGTGCGGATAATCATCCGGCTGATGTCACTCCGCCGGGTAAAGGAAATCCGGCGCGTCTGCTTCTGCGCACGTCCACGCCAGCACGGCAGGGGTGAAACAAAGATCAAAAAAACTATAAATCGCCTGGCCGTGTTTATAAAGGCAGAATGTGCACTTCCTCCCGCAGGGGATAGTTGCCTTCGATCAGCAGGCCATGGCGGCCATCGATGGCAACCGGGGCTCCGAAGGCGATGCGGGTGCCGTTGATCTCGGCATACTCCTCGGTCTCAAAGACCTGCATCTCGCGGCAGCCAACCACGCAGGTTTTCTCCAGCCGGGTGGCCACCACCGAGGCGTGCGAGGTCTGGCCGCCCCGCGAAGTCACCAGGCCGTCGGCCATGGAAATTTCGCGGATATCCTCGGGCACGGTGTCGCGGCGGATGAGGATCAGCCGGGTGTCCGGCTCGGCCTGGCGCAAATGGCGGATGTTGTCCTCGGTGAACACCGCCTTGCCCGACATGGCCGAGCCCGAAACGCCGATGCCCTTGGCCAGGATCGCCTTATGGGCTTGGTCGGAATCGACGAAGACGTTGAGGTGCTCCTTTTTCTTGATGGTGATCATGTCCCTGGTCTGGAGAATGAACAATTGCTCCGGCTCCGGTCCCTCGAAGGTGAACTCGATCTCCTGGGCATTCCATTTCTTTTCATAGACCAGGTCGCGGCTGATCGACAGCAGCCGTTCGTAGATCTTGGGAAAGAGGCGCTCTAAGGTCTTGTCCTCGTTGCGGCCGTCGATCTCCGCCTGCTCTACGGAGATGGGATTGCTGGTCACCAGGCCGGAGACGATATCCTCGCCCTGGTCGCCGCTGGCGAAATCGCCCCACAGCGCCACCCGCCGCACCTTGCGGTAGGGATGGGCGGTGAAGAGCACGCCGCTGCCCGCCTGGGTGCTGATGTTGCCAAAGACCATGGTCTGGACGATGACCGCGGTGCCCCAATCGTCGGACACGCCCATCAGGTGGCGGTATTCCTGGGCCTTGGGGGTATGCCAGGAATCGAAGACCGCATCGACCGCGCCAATCAACTGCTCCCACGGGTCATCGGGGATATTGAACCCGCGGCTGCGTACCGCCTGTTGGTAGTTGAGCGCCAGTTGCCGCATCTGCTCGGGCGAAAATTCGCGTTTGTAATGGACCTGGTGCTCGCGCTTGTGGGCATTCATCAATTCCTGGAAATCCTCACGTTCCATACCATGGGCCATGCCCCAGGACTGGAGGAAGCGGCGGAAGTTGTCCCAGGCGAAATATTTTTTTTCGGGTTGGAGGGTCAGGAATTCCTCGACCATCTCCTCGTTGGCGCCGACATTGTGGATGGTGGTCATGATGCCTGGCATGGAAATGGCTGAACCGGAGCGTACCGACAGCAAAAGCGGCCGCTCCGAGGAGCCAAAGACCCGGCCGGTGAGTTGTTCGATCTCGGTCACCGCACCCCGCACCCGCCACATGTACTCGTCGCGCGCCCGGGCGAATTTGCGGATCGCCCGATAGCAGCGGAAGACCTCGGTGGTGATGATGAAGGCCGGCGGCACCGGGATGCCGTCCCCGGTGAGCACCACCAGGTTGAACCCCTTGTTGCCCAGGTGGATCAGGTTGTGGGTGCGCAGGTTCTCGGCATGGAGGCTGCTGATCGCCTTGCCCGGATTGTAGGTCATCAGCAGGTCCAGGGTCTTTTCGTCTAAGATGTCCTTCTGGGCCTCCAGGGTGCCGATGACCTTGCCGATGAAGTTGTCCAGGTGCTGAAGGCCGAAGGTGGTGGAGATCAGGTCGCGGAAAAAGATCTCCGACAGCTTGAGCACGGTTTCCGGCATGTTTTTCCCGTCCCAGGAGCTGTCATACCGGGACAGCAGATTCTCCCTGCCGATCTGGGGCACGATGATCGACAGGTTGTTTTGGTGGATGTTGGTATAGTAGGCGTAAATGATGTCTTTGACCCCCTCGGACAGTCCGCGCATGATGTCGAGGTGCTGGGTATAGGAGAAGCGGCGGATGCCGATGGAGGTGGCCAGCAGGCTGATGTAGGTGTCCAGCCGGCGGCTGGAGATACCGTCGATCTGGAGCGCCCGGGAAAAGAGCCGCAAGCATTTGAGAATGCGGATGAAGGTCGCCTGGGTGATGAAGCCCAGATTGACCGTGGACGAAAGCTTTTCCAAATAGACGTTGGCCAGGCTCTCCAGGCGGAAGGTCAGGCCGAGGGCGTCGAACTTGCGCTCGGAATAGCGGCCGTAAACCGAAGGGATATCCACCGCGATGTGCCGTTTGTAGTAAATCTCCTCCTTGGGCTCGAATTTTTCCCGGCTGAGGATGATCTTCTGCAAATGCTCCAACTCGTCGAGCAGGGCCTCCAGGCAGCGGATGGGATCGTTTTCCTCAAGCACTTCGGGCAGGCCCGCCAGTTCGGGGAACCCGGCGTTGATCGCGTGGTGGAGCTGGCGCTGGATCTCGGGCAGGCTGAGGTTGTATTTGAGGTGGAGCAGCTTGTACATCCGCACCAAAAGCTCAAAGCGCCGCCGCTCCTCTGGCGAGAGATCCTCCTGCCGGGCGAGGAACTGCTTGCGCTCTTCTTCCGGCCAGGCCAGGATCTGGGCCATATGGGAAAAGCGCAGTTCCTTCTTGATCCGGTCGGCCAGCTCGTGCTGGTCATCGACATAGGGCCCGCCGGCCTGTATCTGGCGCAGCACCTCCTCGGGCAGGTGGTCGCTGAGGCAGCTTTTGTCCAGGTTGATCCAAAATACAAAAATCGCCTCGATAAAGCCGACGATCAGGTTGTTGGATTCGACATGGGCCTGCTTGCGGAGAAAGTGGATGAGCGGGTCCTTGCGCTTGTGGATCTCGTCCAGTTCGGTGGAAACGTCGCGCAGTTCGCCTTCGGCGCCGATCTCGTTGAAGAAGACCGGCATCAGCTTGGTGAACTGCTTGGCCAGGTTGTAGATCGGCCCGATGGGGTGGTTGAGCAGCTCGGTGATGTCGCGCTGGAACAGGTCGGTGTCGCGCACGCAGATGCCCGACAGCTTGAGGTTGATGATCAGGGCCGAGAACAGGGTGGAGCACCACTTGGGCTCCTGTTCGATCAGGTTGAGCCAGACCCGGATGTTGGTGAGATGGGCCGGATTAGCAATGGGTTGCCAATCCTCGTCTACCCCCTTAACGTTCGCGTACTGGAAGCCGAAACGCACCGTCTCCCAGAGAAAGGCCTCGACCAGCCGCGAGTTGCCGCGCTTGAACACCTCGTTGCCGATTACCTGGATGCACTGGAGCGAGGTGTGCGGGTAGCGGCGGACATTGGCCTTGAGCAGGTGAAAGGTGGTGACAAAGAACTGCTCGATCTCCTCGAAGCTCTGCTTGCGGATCAACTGCACCAGGGACCGGTTGATTTCGCGCAGGGTGCCCTCGTGGATCAGCGACAGACCGGATGTTTCCATGATCCGGAACAAAAAGAGCAGTTTGCGGTTTTCGACGAAATGGGCCGATGCCTCGTCGTCCGGATCGGTGACCACCATCTTGACGGGGATTTCCTTGTACAGCCGGACCATGTCCATGTGATTGGGCAGGGTGAGCAGCACCTCCAGGGCGGCCTGGTAATCGGCGGTAATATCCACCGAGGCCATGGTCTGGGCCGCCTCGCGGATGCTCTGGTGGGTGACCCCTGAAAACAGGTCCTGGCCCTGCCATCGCTGGCAGTAGTCGCCGCATTGCCGCTCAAACCAGGGCAGCGGATCTTCCTCGCTGAGCCAGTACTCGTAGGTGCGCTGGAGGGTGGTCCGGAGCAGCAGGGCCATGGCCCGGCAATCAAAGGGTTTTTCTGGTTGCTGTTGGCGCAGATCGAGGATTTTGCGGGCGATCTTCCGCATGGATTGATGCCCCTGGACCATGGCGATGATGACCTGCGGCTCGGTTTCGTCCAACTGCCGCAAACGGGTGAAGAATTGGGTCAAGGCCTGTTCAGAGCGAAACAGGGTCGGGCTGTCCAGAGACAGGATCAGCTTGTCGGCGTAGGCGAGCATGGCCTCAAGGATGCGTTGGAGCAGTTGTTCGTCTCGGGCCGCGTCCTTTAATGCATCGAAAAAAATATCCATGAACAGGGTGAAGGCCTCGGGCCCTTGTTCATGGTCACGGTAATGGTTGCTGTTTTTGAGCACATAGGCCCGCAGTTCCGGGATGATCAGCTTCCAGTTGTGATAGGGATGGCTGATTTCGTAGAGCAGGGTGTCGATCTTGGCCTGGATGCCCTGAAAACGGCTGACAATATCCCGCAGCAGGGAAAGGGCCGGGTCAATGACCACTGGTGCGGCGGTTTCCAGCAGGTTGGCCTTGAGGGCATCGGAGGACAGAGTCAGGGGTTGGGAATCGACGGACATGGCGACCTCGTTGTCAAAAACCGGAGAAAACGGTATCAGATCCAATTATTGTATAGTTGATCGCCTAGAAAGTCAGCAGGAGTTTGCATGGGCCGCGCACCTGGCCTTCTTCCGTTCCGGCGATCAACGGGGGCCAGCGCATCAGCCCTGTGGCACATGGTCATTCACTTGACCGCCAAAGATACACAATCCGCGTCGATCGGTGCGGCCCTGAAAATTCGAGGCACCAAGCGGCGTCCATCCATTTTTGAGCAATCGTCATGAATCGCTATACCCTCACCATCGTCCTTTTGACCTGCAGCAACGTTTTCATGACCTTTGCCTGGTACGGCCATCTCAAGAACCTGTCGCATCAGCCCTGGATTGTCGCCGCCCTGGTCAGCTGGGGCATTGCCCTGTTCGAGTACCTGCTGCAGGTGCCGGCCAACCGCATCGGTCACGATGTCATGTCCGTGGGGCAGTTGAAGATCCTCCAGGAGGTGATCACCCTTGCCATCTTTGTGCCGTTCTCTATTTTGTACCTCAAGGAGAAGCTGACCCTTGACTATCTCTGGGCTGGACTCTGCCTGTTGGGCGCGGTTTTCTTTCTTTTTCGGGCCAGGCTGATGGGTTCCTGATGGCCGGTCTTGTTGGGAGGATGCGCATGGAAATGAAAACAAAAAATTTGGCATTCCGCTTCACCCTGGATCTGCCGGACTGGGTGGCAGCGGAACTGGCGCGGTTTCCGGACACCATCCCCGATTTGACGGCACGGATGACGCTGGTGTTGCGCTTGGCCCGCCTCAATACCGAGTATTTGAGCGGCGGTCCCTTTGCCGCCGGGGTGTTTGAACGGGATTCGGGTCGGATCGTGGCGGTGGGGGTCAACCGGGTGGTGCCCCGCGCCTGTTCCTCGGCCCATGCCGAGGTCATGGCCTTGTCACTCGCCCAGCAGCGGCTGGGGGGCTACGATCTCGGCGCCCCTAACCTGCCTGCCCACCAATTGGTGGTCAACTGGAGCCCCTGCGCCATGTGTTTTGGCGCGGTGCTCTGGTCTGGCATCCGTTCGCTGGTGATTGCCGGTTCCGATTCGGCCATGATGGCCATCACCGGGTTCGACGAGGGGCCGATGGCCCATGGCTGGCGGCAGGAGCTGGCTGGCCGGGGCATCGAACTGATCGAGGGGTTGCTGCGGGAGGAGGCCCTGGCGGATTTTCGGACCTTTGCCGCCACCGGCCAGGTGGTCTACAACGGACGGCGGGGAGAAGCGCAGCGGTGAGGAAAGAGACCGAAGAAAAATCCAGGTGATCGCTTGGGCGTTGGCCGCCGTCAATAATCCGGCGCTGGGACGCAAGCATTGATGGCGTATTTTTTCACCGGAAGACCGAAACGATCAAGCATCGGCCTGGTGGTCCGCCTGAAACGGGAAAAATAAAATCAACATCCCAAAAAATAAAAACCACCTCGCCGTCCCCAAATCCATCTGGAAGGGCCGGGGTGCAAGGCGGGGAGGTATGGGTGCCGGTCGACCCGGGCGGTGGTTGAGTCCTTGACTTTCGTGGCGTTTTTCTTCACTATAGTTTCATGAAAAAGAGAACGAAAACAGCGTATAATCCAATCCTGGTCGTTGATGACAACCCACCGGTGGCCACCTTGATTGCCGAGGTGCTCGGCCAAGCCGGATATGCGGTTACCGTGGCCAGCAGCGGCCAGGAGGCATTGACGCGGTTGGCGACGCTGGTGCCGGATCTCATCCTTCTGGACATCGAAATGCCGGGCTTGTCTGGCATCGAGACCTGCCGCATTATCAAGCAGAATGCGCGCACCGCCGAAATCCCGGTCATTTTCGTCACCGCCAGCAACTGCAAGGATGACATTGTCGCCGGTTTTGCCGCGGGCTGCCAGGATTACATCGTCAAACCCTCGACCAGAGAGGAACTGCTCGCCCGGGTCAAGACCCATCTGGCCTTGTGCAAGACCCAGCAGGAATTGAAGGCCAGCCGCGCCCGTTATCGCAAACTCTCGCTGCTCGACGACTTGACCGGGCTGTGCAACACCCGTTATCTCTACCAAACCCTGCAGCGCTACCTGGACAAGCATCCGGGACGACCGGTTACCGCCTCGTTTCTCGACATTGATTCGTTCAAGCAGGTGGTCGACTGCTATGGCCACCTCAACGGCAGCCGAGCCATTGCTGAGTTGGCTGGGGTGATCAAACCGCTGCTGCCGAGGGGATGTTACGGCGTCAGCTATGGCGGCGATGAATTCGTTCTGGTTTTGCCAGGCCGTGACATTCGGGCAGGCAGCCGGCTGGTCCACACCATCTGCGAGGCGATCGCTGCCAGCCGTTTTTTGACCGCCTACGGATTCGATCTCGGTTTGACCGTCAGTTGCGGGGTGGCTGCCTATCCGGAAAACGCTTGGGACATGGTTGACCTGCTGGGGGCAGCGGACCATGCCTTGTTCGAGGCCAAGCGGCTGGGGAAAAATCGGGTGGTCGCCTATAGCGAGATGCGGGCGGACGATGGGCACGGGCCCGATCTCCTCCCCCTCGACCGCCATCGCGCCAAGCCTCCAGCGCCAGGTGACTTGCCGGAAGCGGATCCAGGCGATCCGCCGGCCAGATGATTGTTCAGGGAATGCAGCACCAGGGACGACCAAGGTTTTTTTGGCCCGATTCCTGCTATCATAACGACAAAAAACCAGTACAGATCCTTTTTCCCCGCGGACCCAGACCATGCAAAAAGGTGTTTATTTAGGCTTGTCGACCGTTGATATTGTCTATTATGTGCCCCAATATCTCAAGCGCAACCAGAAGCTCAAGGCTGAGCGGCAGTTGGCCTATGCCGGCGGACCGGCGGCCAATGCCGCCGTTACCTTTGCGGCCTTCGGCAACGAGGCTTCGCTGATCACCGGCCTCGGGCAACACCCCCTGGCCGCTCTGGCCAAGGCCGATCTGGCTGACCATAAGGTGCGCTTGATCGACAGCACCGACCAGCCCCGCCGGCCGCCCATCCTGTCTGCCATCATCGTCGATTTGTCCAATGGCGAACGCAGCGTGGTCTATTCCAACACCGATTTCCGCAAGCTCCGCCGCGATTGCATCAGCGCGGCCACCCTGGAAGATGCTGACATTCTCATGCTCGACGGCTTCTACCTGCCGCAGGCGGTGCAGTTGGCCACCTGGGCCAAGCAGAAGCGGATACCGATGGTCCTGGATGGCGGCAGTTGGAAGGAGGGGCTGGAAACCCTGCTGCCTCTGGTCGATTATGCCATCTGCTCCTCTGCCTTCTATCCGCCGGGCTGCACCGATCCTGACTCAGTCTTTGCCCATCTGCGCAGCCAAGGTATCGAGCATATGGCCATTACCAGGGACGGCGAGCCGATCCTGGCCTATACCGACGGTCAACGGTGCGAGGTACCGGTGATGGCGGTTAAGGCCGTGGACACGCTGGGCGCCGGCGATATCTTCCATGGCGCTTTTTGCCATTACATCCTGGAAAACGATTTCCTGCTCAGCTTGGAGCGGGCCGGTGAGGTGGCCAGCTTGTCCTGCACCTCGCTGGGCACCCGCGCCTGGATCGAGCAGGAGAAATTCATCTAAAAGGCGCAACCCTCGCCCGGCGGCGGTTATCGCTGGCGGAACGGAATCTGGCAGTACTCGATGCCGCGTGGCGGTACAATGCCGTTCTGCTCCAGAAACATCCCCAGGGAATGCATCGAGATATTGATATTGGCCGTGGGCCCCAGATAGAGGTGATCCATGGCCAGCGGCCGGCCATCCAGGCTGAGGTCGAATTCGATGTAGGGCACCAGCATGGCATGCCCCTCAAGGAAGAGAATCGGCGAGTCGGCGCTTTTGGCCGTTACCGACATCATTCTTGAGGTTTAGGCCGTCATCTGGTAAAAATAAAAACTTGGTCGTTGCCACCCCGGCAAGGCGGCGGTGTTCACCGGCGCTTGATCATGCCGGTCAGTCCCGATTCCTTCACCTGGTACCATATCCGATGTACAGAAATTTCAAAATAGTCCCCCAGATTGTTTTCGGTCGAGGCTGCTTCAATCAGTTGGGCGATATCCTCGCGCCCAGGCGGACGACAGCCGATGCCTACATGGTGTTTGTGCTCGACGATGTGTTCAAGGGGCAGCCGCTCGAAGGCCGCCTGCCCATGGAAAAGGGCGACATGCTGCTGCCGGTCAACGTCGACGACGAACCCAAGACCAGCTACATCGATCAACTGGTCGCCCAGATCCGGGCCTATAACCCGCGCCAGCCGGACGGGATCATCGGCATCGGCGGCGGCGCCACCATGGATATCGCCAAGGCGGTGTCGCTTTTGCTCAATAACCCCGGATCAGCCGCCGATTACCAGGGCTGGGATTTGATCAAACAGCCGGCGGTGTACCACGCGGCCGTGCCGACCCTGGCCGGAACCGGGGCCGAGATTTCCCGCACCACCGTGCTCACCGGACCGGTCAAGAAACTGGGCATCAATTCGGACTTCACCCTCTTTGACCAGATCGTGCTCGACCCCGAGCTGCTGGCCGGCGTACCCAAGGATCAGTGGTTCTACACCGGCATGGATTGCTACATCCACGATATCGAATCCCTCAATGGCACCTACCTCAACGAATTCAGCCGGGCCTACGGCGAGAAATCGCTGGAGCTGTGCCGTCAGGTCTTCCTCGAAGACCATCCCGACAAGGACGACAAGCTGATGATGGCCTCCTACTTCGGCGGCATGTCCATCGCCTATTCCCAGGTTGGCGCCTGCCATGCCCTGTCCTACGGGCTGTCCTTCGTGCTGGGCGTCCATCACGGCATCGGCTGCTGCATCGCCTTTGATTATCTGGACGAGGTCTACCCGGAAGGGGTCAAGGAATTCCGCCGGATGATGGAGAAGCATGACATCCGCCTGCCGCGCAACCTGACCGCCAAGCTCGACGACAAGGCCATGGATACCATGGCTGAGGTGGCCCTGGGGCTGGCGCCTCTGTGGGAGAACTGCTTTGGCAAGGACTGGCAGCAGGTCATGACCAAGGAGCGGGTGCTGGCGCTGTATCGCAAGATGTGAGCCCTACCCCGGTCCGTCAGGACAGCTTAACCAGCGCCAGCCACAGGTGGTGCCGGATTGCCGCAAACCCGTCCGTTTCGTCCTGTCGATGGACGTGAGCGGACGGTTTTTTTTGGGGGCCGGTGGCCCATGCCGCCCTTGGCCGGTCATACAGTTACAGATTTTTGCTGCCAAAAAATATCTGTTTTTTTGTCAAAATTCAGCTTGTTGCCAGCATGACAAGCTGCATTGGCAAGATAATGGTATCATGGCCAAGGCGGCGGCAAACACCAGCAAGGCGAGGTCCGTTCGTTGGCAACCAGGACTGCTGAACCGGTAAAATCCACCCCCGCACTTGGCGCGGTGCCCAACATTCGCCTGTTCATTGCCTTTCGCCTGCTCTTCAACGCCAGATTCTACTACCCCGTCTTCACCATCCTTTTCCTCGATTACGGTTTGAGCCTTGCGCAGTTCGCGGTGCTCAATACCGTCTGGGCCGTCACCATCGTGCTGGCCGAGGTTCCGTCCGGAGTCTTGGCCGATCTGGTGGGCAGGCGGCTGTTGCTGATCGTCACCTCCCTCTTGATGATTGCCGAAATGGCGCTTGTCGCCTTTGTGCCGCTGTCCAATCCCCGGTTGGTTTTCTGGGCCTTTCTCGGCAACCGGGTGTTGAGCGGTCTGGCCGAGGCCATGGCCAGCGGTGCCGACGAGGCGCTGGCCTACGATACCCTGGTCGCGCACGGCCAGGCCGCGTTCTGGCCCAAGGTGCTGGAGATGCAGATGCGCATCCAGAGTGTCGGCTATATCTTCGCCATGAGTGTCGGCTCCCTGGTCTATGACCCAGCGGCGGTCAACCGGGTGATCGGCTGGCTGGTCCCCGGCGCCATGGTCACCCTCCAGGACACTATGCGTTATCCCTTGTACCTGACCTTGCTGTTTGCTCTGCTGGCCTTGGCGGTCACCTGGCGGATGCGGGAGCCCCAGGGTGTGGCCGCCGGGACATCTGGGCGGGGCGCTGCGACCACCACCGCCGGAATCCGCCTGGTTTTTCAGGCCGGCAAATGGATTCTCGCTACCCCTATGGCCCTGGCGGTTATCCTCTTTGCCACCACCTTTGATCATTGCTTACGGATGCTCGCGACCTTGACCAGCCAATACTACCGGCTGATCGACCTGCCCGAAGCCAGCTTCGGCCTGCTGGGTTCGGCGGCTGCCGTGCTTGGCCTATTCGTTCCCCGGCTGGCCCGGATCATGGCGGAGCGGCTGTCGCCCGGCGGCAATGTGCTGGCGCTCGGAGGGCTTTCGCTGGTATCCTTGCTGCTCTTGCCGCTTTTTATTCCCTATTTCGGGGCGCTGCCGGTGATGCTGGTCTTTGTCGGCCTGACCATGACCAGCTATTTCACCAGCCATTATTTAAATGCGCTCACCGATTCATCCCAACGGGCCACGGTGCTGAGCTTCAAGGGGCTGGTGTTCAACGCGGCCTACGGTTGCATCGGCCTGGCCTATGCAGGGGTCATTCAACTCTTGCGTCACGAGCAGATCAGCCAGCATCCCGATTGGTCACCGGAGCTTGTTGCCGACCAGGCATTCAAGGCGGCGATGGGCTTTTTTCCCCTCTACCTGGTCGTCACCCTGGCGCTGGTGGCCCTTTGGTGCCTCCCCCGGCTGCGCCGCGGTCATTCCCGAGCCGGACACGGCTGAATATCGTGCAGCCGCTGATTGCGGATTCTCCTACAGCGAAGGAAATGCAAATAGTGCCAGTTCAGCGGGATATTGCCCAAGGGTTATTTGTGCCGTTAGTTCCCAATATGGAGCAACCAGTCGACCAACATTCTTAATATCGGGTCAGGATGGTCGGTGGAGGAATTTTTCAGCATTCTGGCAGATTTGATCTGCGTCAAAGAATCAACCTTTTTTTGTGGTCTATTGGGAACTCAGCTCCCAATAGGTCCAGTCTCTTCAGCCCCATCAATGATTGCGGCCCAACGGCGGACCATGGGCGTACCAAGAGTCATGCGGGTATCGTTTAAGGATAGTAGGAAAACTGATGCCCGGTCCCAGTATTTTTTATTCCTGGCCCAGGCTGGGGCAAGGCGGAGCTTTTCGGCTGGAAAAACGCGGTTTGATCGAATTAACCCTTGGTAAGTGTTTTCTTTTTTTTTAAAACTTCTGTACATATGAAATTTCGGACTGCCGACCAAGGAAATGAGGGGGCCGCAGCGGCCATGGGTCACAGGGGGCCTGCCCTTGATTGGCCCATGGCAAAGGCGGATGCATTCCTTAAGAGGCAGGCCGTGCCAGTTTTGAGGCAACTGGCACGGATTTGTGAGACAAGGCCTTAAGTTGGGAGGATTATCATGGGTGCAACGGAAGACAAAATCACCAGTTTGCTGGCCGAAGGCAAGGTGTTCCAGCCGCCGGAAAAGGGGTGCGATCAGGCCTGGGTCAAGTCGATGGACGAGTATAAAAAGGCCTTTGCCCACTCCATGGAAGCCCCTGAGGATTTCTGGGCCAGCCGGGCGGAACAACTGGTCACCTGGGACAAAAAGTGGGACTCGGTGCTGGAATACGACCTGTCCATTCCCGAGGTCAAATGGTTCCAGGGCGGCAAGCTCAATGTCTCGGCCAATTGCCTGGACCGCCATCTCACCAGTGGCCGCCGCAACAAGGCTGCCATCATCTGGCAGGGTGAACCGGAAGAGGATGTCCGCATCTACACCTATCAGATGCTGCATGACGAGGTCTGTCGGGTCGCCAATGTGCTCAAGAAAAAGGGTGTGCAAAAGGGTGACCGGGTCGCCATCTATTTGCCCATGATTCCCGAACTGGCCATTTCGCTTCTGGCCTGCGCCCGGCTCGGCGCGGTGCACTCGGTGGTGTTCGGCGGATTTTCCGCCGTGGCCCTCCAGAGCCGGATCGAGGACTGCCACGCCAAGGTGCTGATCACCGCCGACGCCGTTTTACGCAGTGGCAAGGCCATCCCCTTGAAGGCCAATGCCGACGTGGCACTGGAGACCTGTCCCAGCGTCAAGACCTGCCTGGTCGTCCGCCGGGCCGGCATTGACATCGGGATGCAGGAAGGGCGCGATTGCTGGTGGCATAAGGAGGTGAACGCCGCCGATATTACCTCGTTTTGTGAGCCCGAATCCATGGATGCCGAGGACATGCTCTTCATCCTCTACACCTCCGGCTCCACCGGCAAACCCAAGGGCGTGGTCCACACCACCGGCGGCTACCTGACCTATGCCATGCACACTGCCCAGTGGGTGTTTGACTTAAAGGACGACGACGTCTACTGGTGTACCGCGGACCTCGGCTGGGTCACCGGCCACAGCTACATCCTCTACGGGCCGCTGGGACTGGGCGCCACCACCCTCATGTTTGAAGGCGTGCCCAACTATCCCGGTCCGGACCGTTTCTGGAAGATTATCGAGAAATTCAAGGTCAACATCTTTTATACCGCGCCGACCGCTATCCGGGCATTGATGCGCGAAGGCGTCGGGCCGACCCAGAAGTGGGACCTCTCCAGCCTGCGCATCCTCGGCTCAGTGGGCGAGCCGATCAATCCCGAGGCCTGGATGTGGTATTACATCAATATCGGCAAGGAAAAGCTGCCGATCGTCGATACCTGGTGGCAAACCGAGACCGGCGGCATCATGATTTCGCCGCTGCCGTACGTGACGCCGCTTAAACCCGGTTCCGCCAGCCTGCCGCTGCCCGGCGTCGACGCGGCCATCTTTAACGAGGAAGGCAAGGAGGCCAGCCCCAATGAAGGCGGGCATCTGGTCATCCGCAAGCCGTGGCCGGGCATGCTCCGCGGCGTCTTCGGCAATCCGGAGCGGTATAAAAAGGCCTATTTCAGCCGCTACCCGGATACCTACGACCCTGAGGACGGCGCCCGTCGGGATGAGGACGGCTATTTTTGGATCATGGGCCGGCTCGACGACGTGATCAACGTTTCCGGACATCGTCTCGGCACGGCGGAGATCGAGTCCGCCCTGGTGGCGCACGAGGCGGTGGCCGAGGCTGCGGCGGTCGGTATGCCGCACCCGATCAAGGGGCAGGCGATCTTCGCCTTTGTCACCCTGATGTCCTGGGCCGAGGAAAGCGAGGAGCTGCGGGCCGAATTGCGCCAGCACGTGCGCAAGGAAATCGGTCCCATCGCCACCCCGGATGCCATCCTGTGGGCGCCGGGATTGCCCAAGACCAGGTCAGGCAAGATCATGCGGCGCATTCTGCGCAAGATTGCGGCCAACGATTTCGCCGACTTTGGTGACACCTCGACCCTGGCCGATCCGTCCGTGGTCGAACACTTGGTCGAGACCAAGAAGCAGATGGGCTGAACCGCCCAGCCATCCCAAGGCGCGGCCCTCCAGCGGCCGCGCCCCACCCCACTTCCCGACCGGCGAAAGACAAAACATTTCGCCGGTCGGGTGCTTGATCTTCCTTGCTTGCCGTTTTTCCTTTGCAACATTTCATTTCATGGTATCATGGACCGCTTTGCGGTAAGCATGCCCGCTTCCGCGTGTTTTGTCGTGCCTGTTCGCGCAGTGGATAAGGGCGCGCCGCGGACCGGGCCGCTCCTTTTTGAAAAATCAACGCTCTGACGACGCAATGACCGGTAACGATATTCGACAATTATTTTTGGAGTTTTTTGAGAGCAAGGGCCATACCAGAGTGGCTGCTTCCTCATTGGTGCCCATCGACGACCCCACTCTGCTGTTTGTCAACTCGGGCATGGTCCAGTTCAAGAAAGTCTTCATGGGCGAGGAAACCAGACCCTATGTCCGGGCCACCACCGCCCAGGCCAGCGTCCGGGCCGGAGGCAAGCACAACGATCTCGAAAACGTCGGATACACCGCCCGCCACCACACCTTCTTCGAAATGTTGGGCAACTTCTCCTTTGGCGATTATTTCAAACAGGATGCCATTGCCTTTGCCTGGGAATTCCTCACTGAAAGATTGAAGATCGACCCCGAAAATCTGTGGGTCACGGTCTATAACGACGATGATGAGGCCTATGGACTTTGGGAGCGGATCGACACCCTGCCCACGGGACGCATCGTCCGCATGGGCGAGAAGGATAATTTCTGGGCCATGGGCGACACCGGTCCCTGTGGACCCTGTTCCGAGATCCACATCGATCAGGGCGCCCAAGTGGGCTGCGGCCGGCCGGAGTGCGCCCTGGGCTGTGATTGCGACCGTTTTCTCGAGCTGTGGAACCTGGTGTTCATGCAGTTCTACCGGGACGAGAACGGCACCATGACGCCGCTGCCCAAGCCCTCCATCGACACCGGCATGGGCTTGGAGCGGGTGGCGGCGGTCTTGCAAGGCAAGACCAATAACTACGACTGCGACCTGTTCACCCCGATCATCGACCATGTGGCCAAGCTTGCGGGCAAACCATACCACGCCAACAAGGCGGACGACGTCTCCATGCGGGTCATTGCCGACCACGCCCGGGCAACCACCTTTCTGGTGGCCGACGGTGTCCTGCCCTCGAACGAAGGCCGGGGCTACGTCCTGCGCCGGATCATGCGGCGGGCCATCCGCTATGGCCGTGCCCTGGGGTTGAGTTCCTTTTTTCCCGGGGTCTGCGCCCTGGTGACCAGGGAGATGCAGCACGCCTATCCCCATCTGGCCAACACCGTCCAACTGCTGGCCAAGGTGGTGACCAACGAGGAGGACCGCTTTGGTGAGACCCTGGATCATGGCCTTAATAAGCTCGACCAGGAAATCCGGCGGTTGCAGACGGTGGATGGCGGACATCCTGTCATTTCGGGCGAATTCATCTTCAAACTCTACGATACCTACGGCTTTCCAGTGGATATCGTCCGCGATGTCGCCATCGAGCGAGGGGTGGGATTCGACGAGCCCGGATTCGCCACAGCCATGGAACAGCAGCGTGAGCAGTCGCGCAAGTCCTGGAAAGGCAGCGATGTCGACCATCTCGATGCCGGGATCATCGAGCTGGGCAGCCAGGGTAAAAAGGCCGAGTTCATCGGCTACGGCACCACCCAGGGCGTCTCGACCGTGGAGGGGATGGTCAACGCCGCCGGCCAGTTGGCGGTCGAGGTCCAGGCCGGAGAGATGCTGCGCCTGTTCTGCGCCCAGACCCCCTTCTATGCCGAATCGGGCGGGCAGATCGGTGACCAGGGCGAAATCACCTGGCCGGGCGGCCGTTTCGTGGTGGAGAAAACCCTTGCCCCGGTGGAAGGGCTGATCCTCCATGAGGGGCGACTGATCCAGGGAAGCCTGACAATTGGCACCCAGGTCGAGTTGACCGTGGCCGAGCGGCGGGGCGATACCGTGCTGAACCATACCGCCACCCATCTTTTGCAGGCGGCAATGAAAAAGGTGTTGGGCGACCATGTCAAACAGGCCGGATCAGCGGTCGACCACAACCGGCTGCGGTTTGACTTCACCCATTTTTCACCCTTGACCCACGGGGAAATCTGTACCATTGAGCAGATGGTCAACACAAAAATCCGCCAGAACATCCCGGTGACCACCGCCCTGCTTGGCCGCGAGCAGGCAATCACCGAGGGCGCCACCGCCCTGTTTGGCGAAAAGTACGGCGAGGAGGTCCGGGTGGTGTCCATCGGCGAATTCAGCAAGGAGCTGTGCGGCGGCACCCATGCCCGCATGACCGGCGACATCGGCCTGTTGAAGATTGTGATCGAAACCGGGATTGCCGCCGGAGTCCGCCGCATAGAGGCCCTTACCGGCTCCGCCGCAATTCATTGGGTACAGGAGCTGGCCCGGCAGGCCTCGGCGATCAGTGCGGTCATTTCCGGGCCGCTGGACGGCGCGGTCGACAAGATCCAGGGTCTGCTCAAGCGGCAAAAGGAATTGGAAAAGCAA
>WRKE01000301.1 GCA_009778235.1 Pseudomonadota bacterium | reverse complement strand
CTCGGCTTTTGGTACGTGTGTTGGATCAGCTTCAAATATTTCTTGGGGTCAAGTTCTTCCCATTGCGGCAAGGACAACGAGGTCACGGAAGGATCGACCTTCCATTCGCACAGCGGCAGCTCGGCGCACAGCTTGTTCATGCTTTTCAGCACATCCACGCACACCGGGTAATGGCCGCTTTGGATTTGCGGCCATTTCCGCTCCAGCAAACGGAAACAGGGTTTGGGGCCTTGGGCCAGCATACGCAAAGCGGCAAGCCGCGTTTGGTACGATTGGCGCACGCAACCGGCGTCTTTGCAGGCATTGCGGACTTTGAGCCAATCCCTCTGCTCCATCCTGTAGCCCACCGGATCGGCAATGTATGGGGCCATTTGTTTGTAAGCCGCCGCTATCTCGCTCATGCTGGCTTCCGGATCGGCAATGCGTGGGTTTATCGGTTTATAAACCGCCGCCATCTCCTCATCCAGCTTCGACAATTCCGCATCGGCACAGATCATCTTCTCCACCGCTGTGCTCGCCTTGGCGCAAGCAAAGCCGGCGGCTTGGGCGGGAAGCGAAAACCCTACCGACAACAAACCACACAGTATCAACACAACACTTTTCATCTCGATCCTCTTCTTTATGGATTCAAGCAGACACAATGTGGACGAAGCGGTTGCCAACACCATCCGGCAGATCAACGTCCACACCGTAAAAGGACACCCTTGCCGTCATCGCCGTTCGGGTGCAGAATGGTGATTTTGCGCAATTTATGCTTGCCGCCATATTGCCGCATTGTATCTCTCTTTTATGAGACAGTACAGTGCTAACATGGCCTGGTTTGCGGGTTGAGGAAGGCATGCCGGCGCGAGGGTGGAGGAAGTCGCCTGGCTGCTGTAGCCGAAACAAGCCGGAAGCTTGAGTTGACAGTGGGTTCCCGCAAGGGTATCTATTCCACAGTACAGATGCACCGTCCGAATATGCTTTGCCCAGACCTCTGAGGCGAACAGCAAAGGAAATCCCACAATTTGCCGGAGTCGAAATTATGAAGAGAGCCCTTTTCGGTTTGATCTGTTGCCTGCTTGTTGCCTCCGGGTGTGCAATGGATCGGAGCGCGCAAAACAAGATGATCATCAATGAAGCAAAAAAACTCAATATCACTGCCAAGGAAACCACCAGGGGCGTGGAGATTAATTTTCCGGAGGTGCTGCTCTTTGATTTTAACAGCGATCAACTGCGGACCGACAGTCAAATTAAAATGCAGGAAATCGCGGCCATCCTCAATAAGCAGGGCATAGACAGCCGCGGACTGGCGGTCGAAGGACATACCGATAGCTTGGGCACCCCTGAGTACAATCTTATGCTTTCCCAACGCCGGGCCGAAAGCGTTGCCCGCTCGCTCGTCTTCAGTGGCGTGGCCAGGGAGCGAATGAAGGTCAAAGGCCTGGGCATGACTGCGCCCATCGCCGCCAACACTCATCCGAACGGAACAGACAACCCCGAAGGACGGACCAAAAACCGCCGAGTAGAGGTCATCGTCGAAAATTGATGCAGGATTCGATTCCCGCACATCTCAGGCACTTTTTGCTTGATCGGTTGCCATTCACGTCATCGTCGGATCCGGCGTTTTTCTATCTGACCAGTGCCGCGCGTGATGCGAAAGACCGGCTTGGCGCCCAGCTTGGACAACATGGGGCTCTCCTCTTTCTGGCTGGTCAGGGCGGCAGAGGTACGACCGCTCTTCTTCGATATCTAGCCGCCAACAGCCTCGGCGGACGCCAGTGGTACAGTATTGACCAAGCCCGGCAAGACGATGCTCCCAGCCTGTTGGTTTCGGTCCGCCAAACGCTGGAAGCGCATGCCACGAGCCGCCAACAGCACGGTGTCCGCCAGCAACCACCTCCGGTCATCGCCATCGATCATACTGACGAGCAGAAGCCTTCAGATCTGGCCGAACTCCTGCAATGGCATGCGGTGAGCACTCGGGCCTGTCCCTGTATCCTCCTCTTTGTTGGGACCGAGCCGCTTGCATGCTGTCGCGCCGCGGCCCCGCAAAGTTTTGCCAGGCGCAAGGTGGCTGAAGTTACCTTGCGGCCGCTCGTCAGCGCGGACACCGGTGCGCTCATCAACCACCGGCTACGCCACGCTGGCCATCAAGGCGCGCCACTATTCACGCCCGAGGCTGTGGAACAGATTCAGACGCTCTCTGATGGCCTCCCGAGAGACATTCTACATCTTGCTGATATTGCTCTCTACCTCGGGTATCATCTCGGCTTGACAACGATCGATGGCGCCTGCATCGATAAGGTGGCCAAATATGTACCCACCGCATCGCCAACATCACGTAAGCGAGCAGATACACCGGCTCTGCCGCAATCGGGCCATCTTGCCTTTCGCTGGCTCGTCCTTGCTCTTGTCCTCCTGATCGGAGTTGGGATCACTCAGTGGTTGATTCAGGATACTCCTGAAGCTACAGTCGCGAAGGTGATCGAAGCCTCCCCACCGGCCTCGACAGTGATACCGGCAGATAAACCGGTTGACAGCGATCGTCCCGACATCGTGACCCCTTTGCCACCTCAGCCTCCATCTCAGCCGGAACCACAGCCCCATGCCCCCTCTTCCGACCTGGCGGGCCAGCCTGATGCGGCTTCATCAGAGTCCCAGGGCGAAGACGCCGCTCTCATCGACAAGCCAGCGGACAACTTCGCCCACGATTTGGTTATTGATAATGCTGTCAAGCAACTGCAGCGGCCAGAGAGTCCTCCCGCCCCCGCCCCCGCACCACCACCGGCCAAAGCGGCGCAACCGATCACGGAACTCCTACAGGCTGTGACCGCGGGCGATCGCGACCAGGTGCAGCGCCTCCTCCATGCCGGTCTTTCGATTGACAGCCGCAACGATTTTGGTGATACATCCCTGTTGACCGCCGTCTGGCATGGCCGGAAGGAGGTGGTCAATGACTTGCTCAAGCTCTCCCCGACCATCAATTATCGTAACAAGGACGGCTGCACCGCTCTCTTTTTCGCCGCGGTCAGGGGCCATGCCGCCATTGCCGCAACACTGCTCGACCATGGCGCCCAGATCGATTTGGCCGACCGGGATGGCCGCACTCCCTTGATGGCGGCGGCCTGGAATGGGCATGCCGAAATCGTCCAACTGTTGTTGACGCACAAGGCCGATCCCAATCGTGCCTCCCGTGAGGGGTGGACGTCCCTCATGTTTGCCGCTCTCAATGGCCACACCAAGATCGGCGCGGCTCTTTTATCCCATGGCGCCAATCCCAACGCCACCAACCGGGATGCTCTTGACAGCCGCCTGTTGGCCGAGAAACATGGACATACCGACTTCCTCGCCCTCCTGCCTTAGGGTAATATCATTTTCTATTTTTAATGAAAAAAATATTCTTATTTTTTCATTAAAATTCAATATGTTATTATTGTGACCTGCTGCATTGGCACGAGGAAATGGTATAACTTCGGGTAAGAAACGACGATGCAGGACAAGAAAAAGGCCGGAATCCTTGATTTCTCGCGGAACTTCCGGCCTTTGATGGATGCCAGCGGATTGAGCTGGACTGTATATTGGCTCCCCGGGAGGGACTCGAACCCCCGACAAGGCGGTTAACAGCCGCCTGCTCTACCAACTGAGCTACCGAGGAATGGCGCTCTTCGTTAATGGTCATGCCGTGGGCACGTCCATTTCAAGACTGGCTAAATAGCATAGAGTCTTGAGACCGTCAAGAAAAAGTTGCGGGCGGATTGCTCCGTGACAGGCCCGCGGAGACCTCCACGCCGGTTCAAAACACCTGGCCGCGGATCAGGCAAACCGCGGCTTTCGGGGGGAATCGTAGCTGCCCAGGAAGAGCCGGAGCGGGGCCAGGATTGGATGATTCAATCCCGGCGCAGGAGCAGGGCCGCCCATTCCTCCTGATGGAGCCGGTCGAGCGGCTGCCAGCCCAATTGGCGATACGTACGAATAATGTTGGTTTCCTGGTCGCCGCTGAGAATGCCGGCCAGCACCAGGTGTCCTCCCGGTACGGCCAGGCGGGTCAGAGTTGCGGCCAGCTCGACCAGCACATCGTGGACGATGTTGGCGCAGATCAGGGGAAACGACCCCTGGATCTGGTCCACCGGGGTGATGCTGACCGTAACCTTGCCGGCAAAGCCATTGTTGGCGATATTGTCTAGGGCCACTGCCACGGCGTCCGGATCGTTGTCGATGGCCACCACCTGCTCGGCGCCGGACAGGGCGGCGGCCATGGCCAGGATGCCGGTTCCGGTGCCGACATCCAGCGCCTCCCGGCAGTGGCAGGCTTCCAGGCATTGCCGGATCAGCGCCAGGGCCATGCGGGTTGAAGCGTGCTGGCCGGTGCCAAAGGCCATACCAGGATCCATTTCGATGACCATTTGGCCCGGCTCGGGCTGATAGTCCTCCCACGAAGGCTTGATCACCAGGCCGGGAACGATCTCGATGGGTGTAAAATACTGCTGCCAGCAAGTGGCCCAGTCCTGGTCGGCGAGCAATTGAGAGGTGGGTTTGCTTACAACACAGCCGTACAGGGCAAACAGTTCGCCCATCTCTCGCTCGACCCGGGTCAGGAGGCTGCTCGCTTGATCCGGACCGGCGGGGTCATCGTCGTCCAGTTGGAAGAAGCCGCTGATCAGTGCCCCATCCTCGTTTTCCGGGCTCTGTTCCACCCCGGCGCCGCTGAGTACCCCCATGAGATCGGCGGCGGGTTCCAGCAGGGGATGGGGGCAGAACAGGGTAATCTTCAGCCATTGGGGTCTGGTTGCAGATGTCATAGTCTCATTCTTTGAGGAAAAGGGGATGGCCGTGTTGCTGACCCTTTTTTGTTTGGCGTACTCTGATAAATATACCCCGCTTTCGGCACGGCAACCATTTTTTCCCGCTCTCCTGCCGGCCGGGCAGGCTTTTCCGGCCGGGTTTTTGGTGGTCAATAAGCAGGGCCAATCAGGGGAATTGATGATTGACAAAACATTGGCGCCGCGATTAATTAATTTTTTATCGATTAGTTCCAGCTGGCCGAGGTTTCGCTGCGGTGGCAAGAAAGAGGAACAGGACGCCGAAACAGCCTTGACCGAAGCTCCTTGACCCATCGCTTTTCCATCGTTGTTGATCTCGCCTCGTTGTGCTCCAGGATTGTAGCCATGATCGACACCCCGGGCCACCACATCGTTTACGGTGAACTGCAGGATTACCTGACCGGCGAGATACTGCCCGACACCGACGATGAACGCATTCGCCAGGAGTTGGCCCGATTGCTGGTGGAACGGCTTGGCTACGGCAAACACGAACTGGAGCCACGGCTGACCATCGACACCTGCTACAACGGTATTCGGACCCAAAGCCTGATCGAACTCACCGTCCGCGTCGAAGGTCTGCGACTGTTCATTGTCCGCTATGGCCCCGGCTCCCTGGTCACCAGGGAAAAAGCGGCGATTGCCGCTGCCCGTCTCCTGGACCCCGACTATTGTATCCCCCTGGCCGTGGTTACCAACGGCCGGGATGCGGAATTGCTGGAAACGGCGCGGGGCAAGGTGCTGGCCACCGGCATAAATTGCATCCCCGACCGCGGCCGGGCGGCAGCGCTGGCCGGCGAATGGGTGTTTGCGCGTTTTGCCGACCCGGAGAGGCGGGATCAGGCCTTGCGGATCCTCAATGTGTTTGATCAGCAGGTCTGCTGTTGCGAAAATCGCAGCCGCCACGATGCCTGTTGAATACATAAAGAAACCAGATGCCGGCCTTGCCTTTGACAGCCGCCGCCACCACGATCAACCTTCACCCCTACGACCACCATGGAGAAAATGCACACCTGGAGCAAGACAAGCTGGCAAAACCATCCCGCCCTGCAGCAGCCGAACTGGCCGGACAAGGAGCGATTTGATCAGATCGTTGAATCGTTATCTCTGTTGCCTCCCCTGGTTTTTGCCGGAGAAATCAGGGACTTAAAGGCATTGCTCGCCAGGGCGGTCAAGGGGGAGGCCTTCCTGCTCCAGGGCGGCGACTGTTCCGAGGAGTTTTCTCGCTGCACCGCACCCAACATCCGCGAAAGCCTCAAGGTGCTGCTGCAGATGGCGGTCGTCCTCACCTATGCCGGTAACAAGCCGGTGGTCAAGGTCGGCCGCATTGCCGGCCAGTACGCCAAACCGCGCTCCAGCGATACCGAGAAGGTCAACGGCATCGAGATCCCCAGTTACCGGGGCGACATGGCCAACTCTGCCGATCCGGTGCTGGAGGCGCGCATTCCCGATCCGGCGCGGCTGCTCACCGGGTATCATCTGTCGGCGGCAACCATGAACCTGCTGCGGGCCTTCACCCGCGGTGGTTTCAGCTCGCTGCACCGGGTCCAGGCCTGGAACCAGGAATTCGTCAAGCAGTCACCCATGGGACGGTCGTACGAGCGCATGGCCAAACAGATCAGCAATGCCCTCAAGTTCATGGAAACCATCGGCATTTCCACCGACATCCCTCAGATGAAAGAGGCCCAGTTCTTCACCTCGCACGAGGCCCTGTTTCTCGGCTACGAACAGGCCCTGACCAGGGAGGACTCGGTGGCCGGCGGCTGGTACGATTGCTCCGCCCACCTGCTGTGGATCGGCGACCGCACCCGCCAGCTCGACGGCGCCCACATCGAGTTCTTGCGGGGCGTGCGTAATCCACTCGGCATGAAGGTCGGCCCCAATTACGATGCCGACGACATCCTGAGGATCATCGAGCGGCTGAATCCGGAGAACGAGCCCGGCCGCATCACCCTGATCACCAGGTTCGGCCACAAGGCGATCGACAAGCATTTGCCGCCCCTGCTGCGGACGGTCAAAAAATCGGGCTTCAACGTGCTCTGGACCTGCGACCCGATGCACGCCAACACCTTCGAATCCGAGTCGGGGCGTAAAACCCGTGATTTCGAGAATATTCTTTCGGAGTTGCGCTGCTTTTTCGAGCTGAACTGGATGGAGGGCACTGTACCCGGCGGGGTCCATTTCGAATTGACCGGAGACGACGTCACCGAATGTATCGGCGGCGCACGCCAGCTTTGCGACGCCCAGCTCGGCCAGCGGTATCTCACCACCTGCGACCCGCGGCTCAACGCGGAGCAGTCTCTGGAGATGGCCTTTCAGATTGCGGAGATGATCCGCAGCAATTGAGTTGGTGAATCTTACAAACTTTTAAGGCGCTTAAAAGGGGCGGCCGCTCAGGAGGCGAAGATGGCGGCGATTTCGTCCCGGGAGGAGCTGTCGAGCAGCCGCTGCCGGTTGGCGGGCTGCTTGAGGATCTTGCTGACCATGGCCAGGGTCTGCAGATATTCCCTGGCCTTGCAGGCCGGAGAAAGCAACACGACGAACAGGTACGCGGGCCGGTTGTCGATGGCGTCGAAGTCGATGCCGGCCTTGCTGCGCCCGAAGCAGAGCAGGATTTCGTCGAGTCCTTCGAGCTTGCCGTGGGGGATGGCTACCCCGTTGCCGAGCCCGGTCGAGCCCACGGCCTCGCGTGCCATCAGCGCATGAAAGAGCGTTTCTTCGGTGAAGCGGCCGCAGACCGTGGCGGCTATACCCGCCAATTCGCGCAGGGCGGCTTCTTTGGTTGCTGCCTTCATATTGAGCAGCATGGCGTCGTGGAGCAGCCTGGGCATGGCGGTTCAGGGGGTTTGTCTCCGGTGTTTGACCGGAAGAATTTTTAATTGTTCCCTGTACTTGGCGACAGTACGTCGGGCAACGGCGATATTTTTCTTGGCCAGCAGTTCGGAGATCTTGCTGTCGCTCAACGGCTTGGCCGGGTTTTCGCTGTTGACCAGTTGGCGAATCCTGGTCTTGATCGCCTCGGCCGCCACCGAATCACCATCCGGGGTGGCCACCGCAGTACTGAAAAAGTACTTCAGCTCATAGATGCCTTGGGGGCAGTGCACGTATTTGTTGGATGTCACCCGGCTGACGGTCGACTCGTGCATGCCGATGTCCTCGGCCACATCCCGCAGGATCAGCGGTTTCATCGCCGCTGGTCCCTGCTCGAAGAAATCCCGCTGAAATTTGAGCAGGCTTTCCATGACCCGGTAGATGGTTCGCTGCCGCTGCTCAATCGACTTGATGAACCATTCGGCATTTCGCTTGTTTTCGCGCAGATAGCTCCGTGACTCCGGCGTAAGACTGTTTTTCTGCTTGAGCAGTTGTTGATATTCGCTGGAAAGCTGCAACTGCGGCAATCCTTCGTCGTTGAGCTGGATGACGAATTCGCCGTCAATCTTGTGGACGAACACATCCGGCACCACGTAGTTGGTCTGCTCGTTGCTGAATTCGTTGCCAGGGTAGGGGGTCAACTCCTGGATGATGGCCACCGCCTCGTGCACTTTTTTGAGCGGTGCCGCGGTTTCCTTGGATATCTGGGCGTAATTGCGGGACTCGAGCAGGTTCATGTGCTGCTCGACGATCAGCCAGGCCAGGTGATGCTCCTGGTCGAGGCGGTCGAGCTGCAGCAGGAGCGATTCGCGGATGTCCCGGGCGGCGACTCCGGGCGGATCAAGGCTTTGCACCAGGCGCAAGGCCCCTTCGGCCTCTTCGGTGGTGCAGTTGCCAAATACACAAATATCTTCGATGCCGGCCTCCAAAAATCCGTGCTCGTCGAGATTGCAGACGATGAAGGTGGTCAGCTCGACATCCTGCTCGGTCATGGCCAGGTGGGTCAACTGCCACTGCAGGTAGGCAGATAAACCTGGGGTGACGGAAATGAAGTCGAACAGGGAAGGGGCGTCGGACGGCGGGGCTTCGTAGGAAAAGGAGAGGTCCGAGTCGAAGGTGTTGGTGTAATCCTCCCAATTGACCTCGGCGACGCTGGCCGGGTCGTCTCCCTTGATCCGGTCGGTGACCGTTGCTTCAGCCTGGTAGGTGTTTTCCTCCGCGCTGAGCGCCTCGGGATTGACGGCCGCCTCCAGGACGTTCGGCACCTCTTCCAGCATGGGATTCTGTTCAATCTCCGCCTGCAGGGCCTCGGTGAGTTCCAGACGGCCAAGCTGCAACAGTTTGATGGCTTGACGCAACTGCGGCGTCATTACCAGTTTTTGTGCCAGCTTGAGGCTTTGCCTGAGTTCGAGGGCCATGGAGAATCGGGTTTATTCTTTGCTGTCTTGCTCTGCCTGGCGATGGGTCACATGGTGAAATGGTCGCCCAGGTACATTTTCCTGGCCACCGTACTTTGAATGATGTCGTCGGCGCTGCCACTGGTGAGAATCTGACCGCTATTCATGATATAGGCAAAATCGCAGACCTGCAAGGTCTCTCGGACATTGTGGTCGGAGATCAGGATGCCCAGGCCCTTCTGTTTCAAGTCGCGGATAATATCCTGGAGATCGGCCACCGACAGGGGGTCGACCCCGGCAAAGGGTTCGTCGAGCAGGATGAAGCGCGGCTTGGTGGCCAGGGCCCGCATGATTTCAACTCGCCGCCGTTCGCCGCCGGACAGGGCATGTCCCTTGTGGCCAGCCAGGTATTCCAGCTTCAGTTCCGCCATCAGCTCGCCGATCCGGTTGTTGATCTCGTTGCGCGGCAACCCCAGGGGTTCCAGGACGATGCGGATATTTTCCTCGACCGTCAGTTTTTTGAAGACCGACGGCTCCTGGGCCAGATAGGTGATACCGCGCGAGGCCCGCTGGTGGATGGGCAGGGCGGTGATGTCTTCTTCGTCCAGGAGGATGGCGCCACTGGTCGGGCGGATAAAGCCGACGATCGAATAGAAGGTGGTGGTTTTGCCGGCACCGTTCGGCCCGAGCAGGCCGACCACCGAGGAACTGTACACCTGCACATTGACCCGGTCGACCACCCGCCGTTCGCGGTACTCCTTGATGAGCCCCCGGGTTTCGAGCACAGAGGTTCCGGTCATGGCTTTTGCTTGGATTCTGGGTGAAGAATAGCCCGAACCCGGTTGTTGGCGCCGCTGTCCGGTTCGACGACCGACCGTTTCTCGTCAAGGTAGTAGACGATGGTCTTGCCCGACACCATGTTCTGGCCTTGCCAGGCCCTGGCATTGCCGCTGAGGATCGCCTTGCGTTCCCGGGCGAAATAATCCATCCGCTCACCGGCGCCCAGCCAGTCTCCCCTGCTGATCTTGACATTGCCGGTACAGATCAGCTTCTCCACCTGGTTGGCGGGCTGATCGTTTTGCTGTCCCTGCGGGGGCGCGCCTTTGTTTTCGGCATAGAACACGCTCATCTCGTCGGACTTGATGGTGAGGTTACCTTGGCGGGCATCAACCTTGCCGCTGAACACCACGGAGTTCTTGTTTTCCTGGGAGACCATGCGGTTGGCTTCGATGCTGATCGGCGGATTCGACTCTTCGGCCGCCGCCTGGCGGATGTCCGGCGGCAGGAGAGAGGCGGTCAGCATCAGGGTGGTGCAAACGACGGCGTGAAAACGGCCCATGGCTTGGCCCCTTGGTCAAGATGAAAAAAGGTGACTACCCTTTTTTGGGTTTGTTTTTTGCAAATACTTTTTATGATACTGGGTTCGAGGATGAATGTAAAGGGCCGGGATCGAGACGAGTTCCTTTTCTTTGGCAAGGAAATAGAATAGTTTACACCGAGGGGAAGCAGCGGTACAATAGCCGATTGCATTGTAACCAGCCTGTGATGAACGGATTTGAGCACCGCAAGCAGAGGGGGAAAATACATGATCCGTGAAGAAATCGCCAAGGCCAAGGTTCTGGTGGAGTCGCTGCCATATATCCGCGAGTTCAGGGAAAAGACCGTGGTGATCAAGTATGGCGGCCATGCCATGGTCGACGAGGCCTTGAAGCGTAACTTCGCCCTTGACGTTATCTTGATGAAGTACATCGGCCTCAACCCGGTGATCGTGCACGGCGGCGGTCCGCAAATCAACCGTTTCCTGGAAAAAATGCAGGTCACCCCCAGTTATGTCCAGGGCATGCGGGTCACCGACGGCGAGACCATGGACGTGGTTGAGATGGTGCTGGTCGGCAAGGTCAATAAGGAGATCGTCGGCCTGATTAACCATTGCGGCGGCAAGGCGGTCGGTCTTTCCGGCCGGGATGGCGATCTGGTGCAAGCCTGCAAGCTGACCATCCAGGGTAAACCCACGGCCGAGGACCAGCCGCCGGAGCTGATCGACATTGGCCGGGTCGGCGAGGTGACCCGGATCAATCCCGAGATCCTCACCGCCCTCGACCGCCAGGACTTCATCCCGGTCATCGCCCCGGTCGGGGTTGGCGAGGATGGCCGCGCCTTCAACATCAATGCCGATCTGGTGGCCGGGGCGATCGCCGCTGAACTGCGCGCGGTCAAACTGATGCTGCTCACCGATGTCGAGGGCGTGAAAAATCAGATGGGCGAGTTGATTTCCACCATTTATCGCGATCAGATCGACGATCTGATCGAGGCCGGGGTGATCAAGGGCGGCATGATTCCCAAGGTCAACTGTTGCAAGGCGGCTCTGGACGGTGGCGTAGCCAAGGCGCACATCATCGACGGCCGTCAGGAACATGCTGTTTTATTAGAAATTTTTACCCGAAAAGGAATCGGGACGGAGTTGGTGGCATGACAAACGCAGAATGGGCAACAAGGGGAAATAAGGTGTTCATCGGTACCTACAGCCGTTTTCCGGCGGCCATGGTCAAGGGGAGCGGTTGCCGTCTCTGGGATGCGGACGGCAAGGAGTATCTTGATTTCCTGGCCGGTATCGCGGTCTGTGCGCTGGGGCACTGCCACCCGGCGGTCACCGAGGCCATCCGCCGCCAGGCCGGGGATCTGGTCCATATCTCGAATCTTTTCCACACCCTGCCGCAGATCAAGCTGGCTGAGTTGCTGGTCAATAACAGCTTCGCCGACCGGGTGTTCATGTGCAATTCCGGGGCCGAGGCCAACGAGGCGGCGATTAAGCTGGCCCGGATCCACAGCGACGAGGGCCGCTACGAGATCATCTCGCTGGCCGGCTCGTTCCACGGCCGGACGCTCGCCACTGTGGCCGCCACCGGCCAGCCCCGGTTCCACCAGGGATTCGAGCCCCTGCCCCAGGGATTCGTGCATGCCGAGTTCGGCGATCCGCGCACCATCGAGGCCCTGGTCTCGCCCAGGACCTGCGCCATCCTCTGCGAGCCCCTGCAGGGCGAGAGCGGGGTCCGGCCCCTTGCGCCCGAGTATATCCGGGCAATCCGCGACATCTGCGACCGGCACGGTCTTTTGCTGATCTTCGACGAGGTCCAGACCGGCCTCGGCCGGACCGGTACCCTGTTTGCCCATGAACAGTTGGGGGTAAGGCCGGATATCATGACCCTGGCCAAGGCCCTGGGCAACGGTCTGCCCATCGGCGCCATGCTGACCACCGAATCCATCGCCGCCTCATTGGCCGTGGGCTCCCACGCTTCCACCTTTGGCGGCAATCCCGTGGCCGCCGCTGCCGCGGTTGAGGTGCTCACCCTCATGCTGGCGGACGGGTTCATGGAGTCGGTCCGCGAAAAGGGCGCCTATTTCATTGACAAACTCCAGGCGGTTGCGGCCCGCTATCCCCGGCTGGCCGAGGGCGTGCGTGGTCGGGGGCTGCTGCTTGGCCTGGTGTTGACCGAGAAGGGGATCGAGCACGGCACGGACATCGTCCAGCAGATGTTTGAGCAAGGGGCGCTGATCAACTTTGCCGGCAACAGTGTCCTGCGTTTTGTGCCGCCCTTGATCGTCAGCACGGCTGAAATTGATTTGCTGATCGACAAACTCTGTCTGGTGCTCGACCGGCTGGCCTAGACCGGCCGGTCGTCTGCCGGCGCAATGGATGCCGTTTCCCTGGTGGCCGTGGCCATTTCTCTGGCCATGGATGCCTTTGCCGTTGCCCTGGCCGCCGGCGCTGTCCTTCATCCACTGTCCTTCAGGCCCTGTTTCCGCCTGGCCTTTCACTTTGGCCTCTTCCAGGCGATCATGCCGGTGATCGGCTGGCTGGCCGGGCGCACGGTGCACGCCTTTGTCGCCGCCTGGAGCCATTGGATCGCCTTTGCCCTCCTGGCCTACATCGGCGGGCGGATGATGGCCGAGGCACTGGAGGGCAGGAAAGAGGACGCCCAACCCGTTGACCCGAGCCGGGGCCTGGCCATGGTGGCCCTGGCGGTGGCCACCAGCATCGACGCCCTGGCGGTCGGCCTGACCCTGGCCATGCTCGACGTGGTCATCTGGATTCCCTCGCTGGTGATCGGTCTGGTCGCCTCCGCCTTTACCATCCTGGGGCTCTTTCTCGGCACCCGGGCCAGCGGGCGCTGGGGCCGGTGGGTCGAGGTGGCGGGAGGCGCCATTTTGGTCGGCATCGGCCTCAAGATCCTCCTCTCCGCCCTGTTCTTTGCCCCGGCATCCACCCCAACCGGGTGACCCGTTTTGCCGTCGCCCGGCCGGCGCGGCACAATGGGGGACTTGTCCGCGAAATCCCTTTGCAACGATCCCGTTTTCTAGTATGAACTATATTTTCACAGGAACGGTGTGGTGCCTTGAAAGGCCCGGTATCCTGGCGCCGCGTTTTGGCGCCGCCGCTCCCGGATTACCTTTGGACAGCACTATGAACGACCATCTCCTGGCCTTGGGCGATTTCTCACGGGAAGCATTGCGCTCCTTGATCGATCGGGCCTTAGCCCTCAAAGCCGACCGTAAGCGGGGCGTCCGCCGCCAACCCCTTGCCGGCCGCACCATCTGTCTGTTGTTTGAAAAACCATCGACCCGCACGCGGGTATCGTTTGAGTCCGGTATGTACAGCCTGGGCGGTCAGGTGATCTTCATGTCCGCCAAGGAATCCCAGTTGGGGCGCGGTGAGCCGCTCAAGGACACGGCCCGGGTGCTCTCCCGCTATGTCGATGCCATTGTGGTCCGCACCTTCGGCCAGAACGTGGTGGAGGAGCTGGCCCGGTATGCCACGGTCCCGGTGATCAATGCCCTGACCGATCTCCATCATCCCTGCCAGGTTCTCAGCGACCTGATGACCGTGCTCGAGGTGAAATCCACCCTGGACGGCGTCAGAACCGCCTGGATCGGCGACGGCAACAACATGGCCAACTCCTGGATTGAGGCTGCCTCGGTTTTCGGCTTTCCGCTGACCCTGGCCTGCCCGGACGGCTTTGACCCCAACGGGCACATCCTGGCCAAGGCGAGGGCGCGCGGCACCCAGCCGATAACCGTGGTGCGCGACCCGGCCGAGGCCATCCGCGGGGCAGCGGTGGTCAATATCGATGTCTGGGCCTCCATGGGGCAGGAGGCTGAGCAGGAACAGCGGATCGGCCTGTTTCAGCGCTATCAGCTCAACGCGGCCCTGCTGGCCAAGGCAGACCCCAAGGCCGTGGTTATGCACTGTCTGCCTGCCCATCGTGGCGAAGAGGTCACCGATGAGGTCCTGGAGGGGCCGCAGAGCGTGATCTTCGAACAGGCGGAAAACAAGATGCATATCCATGCGGCCATTCTGGAGCATTTTATCCTCAAGGGCAAAGCCGCATAGCTGTAAACCTTAAGCAGGCCCCGCGCCTGACAGTCAGAGCAAGTCTATGAGCGTGAAAAAAATCGTTCTCGCCTATTCCGGCGGATTGGATACCTCGGTCATCCTCAAATGGTTGGCCAATGAATACGGCTGCCCGGTCATTGCCTATTCCGCCGATATCGGCCAGAAGGAAGATTGGGATGCGGTTCGGGCCAAGGGTTTGGCCACCGGTGCTGCGCAGGTGATTGTCTCTGATCTGCGCGAGGAATTTGTCCGCGATTATATTTTCCCGGCCTTTCGCGCCAACGCCATTTACGAGGGCTCCTACCTGCTGGGCACCTCGCTGGCCCGGCCGCTGATCGCCAAGGAACAGGTGCGGATCGCTGCCCAGGAAGGGGCCGACGCGGTCAGCCATGGCGCCACCGGCAAGGGGAACGACCAGGTCCGTTTCGAGTTGAGCTACATGGCGCTCAATCCGAAGCTGGGGATCATCGCCCCCTGGCGGATTTGGGATCTCAACTCCCGGCAGAAGCTGGTCGCCTTTGCCAAGGAGCACGACATTCCGGTGCCGGTAACCAAGAAAAATCCCTACAGTTCGGACGAGAACCTGCTCCACATCAGCTTCGAAGGCGGCATCCTGGAGGATCCCTGGAACGAACCCGACGAGGAGATGTTCAAGCTGACAGTCTCCCCGGAGCATGCGCCGGATAAGGCCACCTATGTTGAAATCGATTTCGAGCAAGGTACGCCGGTGGCCATTGATGGCGAGCGGCTTAGCCCGGTGGCAATGATGACCAGACTCAACACCTTGGGCGGGGCCAACGGCATCGGCCGTCTCGATATGGTCGAAAACCGCTTTGTCGGCATGAAGTCGCGCGGCGTCTATGAAACTCCTGGCGGCACGGTCCTGCGGGCAGCGCATCGCGATCTGGAAACCATCACCCTGGACCGGGAAGTGCTCAGCATCCGCGACTCGCTGGTGGGCCGCTATTCGCAGCTTATTTACAACGGTTTTTGGTTTTCGCCGGAGATGCGGCTGCTCCAGCGCACCATGGATGATACCCAGGCCACGGTCAACGGCACGGTCCGGCTCAAGCTCTACAAGGGCAACTGCATTGCCGTGGGCCGGAAATCGGCGAATTCCCTCTATTCCGAGTCGTTTGCCACCTTCGAGGAAGACGAGGTCTACAATCAGGCCGACGCCACCGGCTTTATCCGGCTCAATGCCCTGCGTCTGCGTATCCAGGCGCATCAGCGAATGAAATGATGGCCGAACCCAAAAGACCCTCAGACAAGATGTGGGGCGGCCGCTTCGCCGAGGCCACCGCCGCCTCGGTGGAGGCCTTTTCCGCCTCGATCCAGTACGATGCCCGGCTCTACCGGCACGACATCGTGGGATCTGTGGCCCATGCCCGGATGCTGGCCCGCCAGGGGCTGATCACGGCCGAGGAACGGGATGCTATCCTGAAGGGTTTGAGCGAAATCGAGGCCGAAATCGCGGCGGGCGAATTTGTCTTCAAGCCTGAGCTGGAAGACGTCCACATGAACATTGAAAAGGCCCTGACCGACCGGATCGGGCCGGCCGGAGCCAAGCTGCACACGGCCCGCAGCCGCAACGACCAGGTCAACCTCGATTTCCGCCTGTACCTCCGCGACGAGGCCGACCTCCTGGATGGGCTGCTGGCTTCAACGCAGCGGGCCTTTGCCCGGCTGGCCCGGAAATATCTGGGCGCGGTCATGCCCGGCTACACCCATCTCCAGCGGGCGCAGCCGGTCCTGCTTTCGCACCACCTGCTCGCCTACGTCGAGATGTTCGGGCGCGACCGCGAGCGGCTGGCCGGCTGCCGACAGCGGATCGACGTCATGCCCTTGGGTGCGGCGGCCATGGCCGGTACCGGGCTGCCCATCGACCGCCATGCGGTTGCCGAAGAGTTGGGATTCGCCGCGATCACCGCCAACTCGATGGACACCACCGGCGACCGCGATTTCGCCCTGGAGCTGCTTTTTGATCTCAGCCTGATCCAGGTGCATCTCAGCCGGTTGTCCGAGGAGCTGGTGCTCTGGTCCACCAAGGAGTTTGACTTCGTGCGCATCGGCGACCGCTATTGCACCGGTTCGTCGATCATGCCGCAGAAGAAGAAT